>JAKDNQ010000007.1 GCA_030456405.1 Nitrospira sp. | reverse complement strand
CTAGCCCCCACCCACCTGTCCTGCTATGCCCTCACAGTCGAAGACAATACGAGACTTGCCTCCGACATCCAGCGCCAACGAAGTCCGGAACCGGACGAAGGGCTTCAGGTCGAAATGGACGAAGCAACTCAACGGATACTCGGCGATGCCGGCTACGAGCGGTATGAAGTGTCGAACTATGCCAAACCGGGATATGCCTGCCGGCACAATCTGCTGTACTGGACCAATGGCGAATACCTTGGATGGGGTCCGAGCGCACAGTCCTATCTAGACGGAACCAGATTCGGCAACGTCGCCGACCTCACGGTCTACGAGACAGCACTCACGGCAAGCCGCCTCCCCATTGAAGATCGCACAAAGCTCTCAGAGGAGGAACAACTCCGCGATGCCGTGATTTTTGGATTGCGCCTGATTCGAGGCATTCCCTCACAGCATCTTCATCGGCATGCTCAAAACTATGGGTATGCCACCGTCACCGCGCAGTTATTCGCACAGCAGTTGATCGAAGAAGACGGAGCATACAGCAGACTCTCGGCACGCGGCCGTCTACACGCAGACACCATCGTCGGCCTGTTGTTCTAGCAACATTGGGTGAATCCGGTGCAAGCAACATACGAAGCCGGAAGCTGTGTAGCCCTCTCCGGCGCCATTGACTTTTTCATTCGGCTAGAGAGAAACTGAACCTAAATTTCAGCGGAGTCGCCATGCCTGTCAATATGGACCCTGCCAAGAAGCGGAAAAGACAGCCGGCACAGCCAGAGGCAGATTCCGCTCTGCCCGAGCAGACAGCGACTGCGCCGGCACACGTGGTTCAGTTCGGCGAAGAGACGGAGGAGGATAGGGTAAAAGAACTGGCGGATGCAGAGCAAAAAAATCTGTGGGAGGCCACAGAGGTCATCGACATGGATAAAGTCTAGGGGCAAAGAGCATATGGCTTATAGCTTATGGCTGATAGTCGGGGGAAGAACTAAATAGGACTGTCTGTGTTTGGGCTATATGCCATTAGCTATCAGCTCCGCTCTCCCAGTTGCTAGGCGGGCAGAAAGAAAAAGGCAATGGCCAGCATAAGGTAGACCCCGACCAACATCACACCTTCCATCCAGTTCGATTCTCCGTCCATTGCCACGAAGCCCACAATCAGGACCGAGATCGTCACCGCGGCCACCTCGAACGGTGTGAAGATCAGATCCAACGGGGCTCCGAAGAAATAACTGGCAAAGACGAGCAATGGGGCGACAAGTAACGCAATCTGCAAACTCGACCCGACCGCAATACCGTAGGCGAGATCCATCTTGTTTTTCACCGCCACCATCACCGCCGTGGAATGTTCGGCTGCATTACCGACGAGTGCGACCAGAATGACGCCGACGAAGACTTGCGTGAGCCCCAATTGGTGCGAAGCCGACTCTAACGCTCCCACCAACATCTCGCTCATCACGGCCACGAGAATGGTCACCACGGTGAGTACGGTGATCGACGCACCGCGGGTCCAAGGCTGCTCTCCGAGGTCCGACGCGTTATGATCTTCTCCAGCGAACAAATGGCGGTGCGTCTTCAAGCTAAACAATAAGCTTGAGATATAAATAGCGAATAATACTAATGATATTGTCAGGCTTAGCTTGTGCTCGATCGCGACGCCGCGATCGGCGGCAGTGAAATGAAACAGCGCTGGGATAATGAGCCCAACCGCAGCCAGCAGCAGAAGACTGGCTCCCATTCCAGCAGCGGTCTGATTAAATTTTTGCCGCTCATATTTTATCCCTCCCGCAAACATGGACGCGCCAAGTACGAGTAAGATGTTGCCTAGGATCGACCCAGTGAGAGACGCTTTGACGACATCCTGCAGGCCTGCGCGCAACGCCATCAGTGCGATAATCAATTCCGCAGCATTACCCAACGACGCATTGAGCAGCGCGCCGATACCGGCCCCGACATGGGTCGTCAAATGCTCGGTCGCACGACCCAAGAGACCCGCCAATGGAATAATGGCAAGCCCGGACGACACAAAGACCAGTAGCGGGTCGGCTCGAAGGATTTCGAGTGCGACCGTCGCCGGAACAAAGATGAGCAGGTAATCGAGCCAAGACGTGAAGAGATATCGCACGCGCAAACCCTAACATGATCGTAAAACTTTGTCGATGAATCGACCTCGAACACCCCATGCCCTGTTCTACCCCTTTCACCTCTGTCACTCGGAAACCTTGACTCGCCTCCTGACGCGCTTTGCCACAGTCCATTTTCGTGATTTCATGGCGCTGCAATTGTCTCCTCTGTCCGGGATGACAGCGTTCCAAGACCGGATGGGCATGAGTTTCCCCGACCTCATCGAGTCTAAGCGCCTCGTGCAAGGCTATGACGTCAGTGGCCCACTTCCACCTCCTGTAGCAACCGCCATCGATCGCGATCTACACGATCCTCTCTGGCGCACGCGTTTTCACAGGGCGCTTTGCCAAGACCGCCGCCTCCAACGCGGACTATTCGAGCCGTCCCACGGTCTTCGCATCGGCGATAGCCTCGTGCCAGGCCCCGCCGCGCTCTTACGTCTCATGGACAATTCGTTCAGACAGCGCGCCTATGACCTCGATCAAGTGAGAGCGCTGTCGATGAAACACCTCGGCCTTGAAGAAAGCTATCACTGTGAGTATGGAATGGCCCTCGTAAAGACATCCGCCGCACTCGTCTATACGCATACCCTCACGCTGGCACATCAGCTCCAGCCCGTCACAGACTCCGTCGCGCATTTCTCTCTCTATGCGCAATCCTGTGTCCGAGAGAATTGGCCGAGAACCAACCACCTGCTTATTCGGACAGGCTATTAAAAGTTCCGATCAAGTCTGTTAGAATTCGTCTCCATGGCAGGCACAAACCTCCCCTTCGCTCCTCCTGTTCCAACAGAGATCACGAGCATCGAGACCGGTGCCGGGATTGATGCGCGGGTGATCGTCTTCAACTGCGACTGTCATACCTACGAGCAAGTCATTGCGCTCTTTTGCCAATACATTCCCGGCATGAACTCCACCAAGGCTTTTGAGCTCGCATGGAAGATCGACCACGATGGAGAGGCCGTCGTGTTCACAGGTACGCTGGCAGAAGCGGAAGAAATCGCGGCAAAGCTAGGAGGCGGGGGACTACGCGTAGCCGTACAATAATCGCAACCGGCTACGACTTCTTGTGTTTCTTTCGAGCGGCTTTGGCCGCCTGCGGTTTTGGCTTAGGTTTTAACTTCGATTTTGGCTTTGGCTTTGATTTTTGCTTCGACTTCGAAACGGCAGGACGTGTTGTGGCTTTGGCAGGCACGTGTTTCGCTGAAGCAGACTTCGTAGGCGCAGGCTTTTTGCTGTGACTCCCCGACCCACCCTTCACGGGTTTTCCTTCAGCCAACTGGGCTTGAAGTTTGTGCGTCGCGGATGTTTTATTCAGCTTCGTCACCATATCGCCGCTATAAATCCGCACTTGATAGAGCTCTAAGAGCTTGCCGATGGCCTTCTGATCGCCTTTCTTCGCGGCATTCAGCAACCGCCGCCGATGGTTCATCTCTTCTTCTTCTGTATGGGAAGCAACCCGTCGTTCCATGTCTGTCCTTTCTTCTACGTAGGCATCACATATCCGCGCAGCGGAGTATATCCGAAATATTCAATGTTTTCCAGCGTCTTTGCGGACAGCTTCGTGAGACTGGCAGACCTTGTGGAGAACAGGATAAACGAAATCACGGTGCGCGCATCATATCTGCCACGCAAGGGATACCGCCTCGCGCGCAAGCGCACGCTTGTGAGACATTTCACCTCAAGCGTATAATGCAAACTTTATTCGACTCACGAAGGAGAGTACCGATGGAACATCAGAAACACGATACGCCCACTGTCGCCGACGATCCGAAAGCCCGCGAGATACTTCGCCGCGCTTTCGACAATACTGCGCGGTGGCAGAAAGACTTTACGGGATTCACTGCCGATCTGACGGTGAATGTGAACGGGAAGGAAACCAGCGGCCCGGTCACGGTCAAGAGTCCTCGTGAGGTATCGGTCCAACTAGGAGAGGCCGACGTGCAGAAGTGGGCGCAAGAACAGCTCGGCATGATCGCCGTGCACCGTGGCCCAAGAACCTTCGAGGAATCGGACGGCAAGTACTCGTTGACCTTGGAAGAAGACGGGCACCCGCTCGGCACGAAACTGATCATCCACGGGTCGAACTCGTTTTATCGCGTCAAAGATAATCGCATCACCCAGATCAATCGCACAATGGCGCACCCCGGCATGACCCCCTTCGCCTTTACGATCAATGTGGAAGAAAGCGCAGTGACCCAAGACCATAAGAACCTCACGACGAAGTACAGCGTGTACTACTATTCGCCCACCGATGGGAAGCTGAACAACGTGGAAAGCTTTACCGACACCCATGTGCGCATCGGATCTTCGGATTTGCCGGCCACCCGCCGCATCATTACATATGATAACGGCCAAGTGATTGTGAAAAACTTGACGTTCACGAATCACACATTGATCTAATCATGGATCTGAGAATGCGCTTCCCCCGCAGCATGCGATTCAAACTAGAAAGGCATATCCATCTGGCGCGGATGATCGATAAATGCCGCGCCGTACTAGCCGGCACCGAGGGGGAATATATCTACCCCTGCCCCATGGATGACCGGCTTATGGAGTTCGCAGACATTTCCGCAGATCAGTTCACCGCTGCCGTGAAGGCCAATCCATCGGATGACGCAATGGCGAAGTGGTTCATCCAGGCTTCAAAGTCGCATCTTCCAGCTGAGTTGGAGGCATGGAACCTGATGATGTTGAATCGCGGGCCGAGCACTCCCGAGAAACAGGAATACTTCAACAAGCTCAGAGACGCCGTCGATCCCTCCCGAACGGACGTCACCAGCTGGGCGGATCTGCAAGATCTGGAAGAAGGACGAACCGTTCCGCGGCAGGAGGCGGTACCCTAGCCAAATGGCACTTATGGAACAGGAGCAATCGGTATGAACCTATATTTCACGACAGGTCTATTACTTGGAGTTTCACTGGCTCTCACAGCCTGCATACCAGGCCAGATGTCTTTTGGAGCAGAACAAAGACATTTTGAGAAAAATGCCCAGAGCGAAGAACTACGAAACGAGACAACCGTAGTGGCGCCTCTTCCCCCAGGCTGCCCGACTCATACTCGCTCACTCCCGGCAGGACACCCCCCCCTCACCGTCTCCTATCAAGAACCAAACGTCGATGAGAACAATGTGCCACTCAAAGATCTAGCCTACACGACCATTTACGTGAGTGCGCCTCACAGCACAGCCCAGGCTATTCGCGTCTGGACAAACGACCCGCACGGTGGAGCTCTTGTCACGATTTACGACGTTCCAGCCCCAGCGCAGGAAGTAGAGCTCTGCGTCACGGCAACGAATTGGGCAAGGCAGGAATCAGAACCTGCACCGCCAACCCAGCCCAAACCGTAGGTTGCGTGCGTGCAAGCAGGATGCTGAAAAAGCCCGCCAGCTTCGTTCTCGCATCGTTCAGACCCTCAACGTACCGCCGGGGGTACGCCTTCGGGTCGTCACTCGCTGCGGCCTTGCTGGACGGCCATTTTGAGCATCCTACGAGAGGGTTCAATTGTTGAGCCCCACGTCCGAACCATTGAAGTTCTAGCATTCAAATAATTACTTTCCGCTGCTCACCCTCGTTCAGCTTAAAGAATTCTGAAGAAGACCGAACCGTTCCTCACCAATCGTAACCCACACCAAAGCCTTTGGAGTCTTACTCAAGAAGCGTGGGATGGAGCCTGATGATTCTTCTGTGCTCGCGCAACGCGCGGCATCAGAAGGCCCTCGTTGGACGCGCGCACAATGAGAACCCGCCAGGCCACCCTCTAAGAAAAGAGAGAAGAACGGAAGCTGCTTCGGCTGGAAAACATTCCCGATTCCTTTGCTTCTCTCAGTCCTAGAAATGGAGACTCAAGAGAAGTGGATTCGAGCGATTGCCGAGATCCTGAGGGTGTCCAAGTCCATTGTCCATAAAACCTGCAAGAATTCTTTCTCTCAAGCCCTCGGAATTCAAGCCCACCGGAGCTAACTGCTCGCTGTCCCAAAAACAGATGGTCGAGGGACATCCAGTGATCGGAGTTGGGCCTCGATCATCGGGTTAGGAAAAACCGTGATCGATACCTCGGAAAGGGCAGGTCAGGATCTCTGAGAGGATCTGACTTTCACCTTGAATACTCCAGTAAACGTCCTGTGAGCTGTTCCGCGAGGAACTGCAACTGACGCGCTTATCCCTCTTTCGTATTGAGGCGCAGTTGCCGCCGACAGACTAGATCGCCACAGAATCTCCAAAGCCTCGATCTCTTTCACATTGCTGTTTATTAGCAAAGCTTGGATTTCTCTGTCCTTGTCGCTGTGTCGTTCCTGGCATCACCCTGCGGATGGACCGGCAGACTCCGAATAAGACGATTCAACAACCGGAGGAAGAAGACTATCAATGGCCTACAATTGTCCACTGTGCGGCAGTTCTCTCACGGAGCGTCACTACCACAAAGTGATTAAGGTTCAGGCGAAGAAGGCAAAAGTCCAAAAGGGAGAGTTGGACAAGACAAGGAAGCAGGCGGTAGCGGCAAAAGCGGCCGCCAGAATTGCGAGGAAGAAGGAGCGAGAAACCCGTGCAAAGACGGAGCAGAAAGTGAAAACTGTCAAGAAGCAGGCCACTCTCGCCGAGCGGAGCAAGAGAGCCATCAGGGACACGCGCCTGATGACGCGGATCAAGAAGCTAGAGGAAGAGAAGAAGATGCTTCAGAAGCACACTTCCCCTCAGGAAATTGGGCTTGCTGATGAGGGAGCGTTGATCAACAAGCTGGAAAAGGAATCTCCCGACGACCGCATTGAGCACGCCGGGAAAGGTGGCGACGTTCTTCACTACGTCATGTTCGACGCAGAAGAGGCGGGCTGCATCGTTTATGAGTGCAAGCGCAAGGATCGCATCCTATCCAAGGATGTGAATCAAACAGCGCAAGCTACGGCATTCTTGTTGCGACTGGCACGCGCAAAGGGTTTTCTGGGCTCGATCAAGAAGACGGCATTTTCCTGGTTGCTCAAGCTGGAGTATTGACGCTTGCTCGCATTTGCAGAGACAGCCTCTTAACAATGGCAAAGCAACGCCTTGATGCTGCCGCCAGGGCTGAGACTGCGAAAAGGCAGCCTGCTAGCCAATCACTCCCGTAATTCAACCAGCGCAAACTTTCGGCGGCCAATCTTTAGTCGATAGGCTCGTCCTGCCAGAATCGATACCACAGCCTTCGCATCGCTTTGCTTCTGCTCATCGACTTCCAGCCCTCCCTGAATAATCAGCCGCCGAGCCTCGCTCTTGCTCGGCACAAGCCCCGTTTTCGCCACCAGATCCACAAGACCGATCATCCGGCCTTCCTGCAGATCAGTCAAGGTCAAGACCAGACGCACATCCGGCTCGCTCGGAAACTCTCGCTCCTGGAATTTCTGCTGAAAGGCCACCCTCGCTTGCCGACCGGCTTCTTCCCCATGATACCGAGCGACGATCAATGCCGCGAGCGCTTGCTTCGCCTCCATAGGATGAGTTGCCTTGACTGCCGTCAGGTCCTCCGTGGTGAGCAGCTCATAATAACGAAGCATCAACGTGTCGCTGATCGACATCAGTTTGCCATACATGTCGTTCGCCGCATCTTCCAGTGCGATGTAATTGCCGACACTCTTGCTCATTTTCTTCGCGCCGTCGGTACCTTCCAGTAACGGCATCGTGATGACGACCTGGGGTTCCTGTCCATGGCTTCGCTGGAGGTCACGTCCAACTAGAAGATTGAACTTCTGATCAGTGCCTCCTAGTTCAATATCGGACTTGAGCGCGACGGAATCGTAGCCCTGCACGAGGGGATACATGAACTCATGAATGCTGATCGGTTTCTGATCGTGATACCGCTTACGGAAATCATCCCGCTCTAACATGCGAGCGACACTGTATTGCGCACTCAAATGAATGAGCGCTTCTGCCGTCATCGTGCTCATCCAGCGGCTGTTGAAATCCACCAGCGTTTTCACAGAATCGAGAATCTTGAAGATCTGCCGCTCGTAGGTTTTGGCATTCTCCAATACTTTTTGTTTTGAGAGCGCGACGCGCGTCTCCGATTGGCCGGTCGGATCGCCGATCATGCCGGTGAAATCGCCGATTAAAAAAACAACTTGATGTCCGAGTTCCTCAAAATGCTTCAACTTATGGATCAAGACCGTGTGCCCCAAATGCAGATCTGGAGCAGTGGGATCGAAACCGGCTTTCACACGGAGTGGTCGATTCTCTTTCAAAGAGCGTGTCAGCTTCGATTCCAGTTCAGCCTGCTGAATCACCTCCACGACTCCGCGAAGGATTAAATCAAGTTGCCGGGAAAGTTCGCTCATGTGGCCTTCTTCCGTCTATCTGACAATCCAGCACCCGACGTGACCGTGACCAATGGGCGAATCTGCTCAAACTTCTTTTTCCCAATCCCCTTGACCTCTCGCAACTCATCAAGAGAGCGAAAAACTCCTACCGACTGACGATATTCCAAGATCCGTTCGGCTAACTTAGGACCAACCCCCGGCAACGCATCGAAATCCTGACTCGTCGCTCTATTGAGATCGAGGAGGCCTTGGTGAGGCCGTTTCGATGCGAGAATAGTCGATGTGTGATCCGTCACCGAAGCAAGAGGGGACGGATTCATCGAGATACCCCCGCTGCCGGAAGGAGTTACAGGCTTCGAGCCCTCCAATGATTCGGCTGCAAGATCATACTCCTGATCGAGTGCGGTCGGAAGCGACCACCCAATCCAGAAGACGACTCCAATCGTTGCCGCGAACATCCCGAGCTTGAGGAGAAGCGATGACCACATCATTGGGTTCGCTTTCGTGCTTGGTGAATCGCCTTCCCTTCGACGTCTTCGGCCGCTTCCATCATTCCTTCAGACAGCGTCGGATGCGCGTGGATCATTTCCGCCATGTGCGCCACCGTCGCGCCGACTTGCATCGCCATAGCTGCTTCATGCACCAGATCGGCTGCATGGGAACCGACGATATGCACGCCCAGAATCTTGCCGCTCGCTGATTCGGCAATCACTTTGAAGAATCCAGTCGTATCCCCCGTGGCTTGAGCCTTCCCTATGCCCGCATAACGGAAACGTCCCACCGTGAGCGCCTGGTCAGGATTCTGCCCGGCAGTCTGGACTCGTTCTCGGGCTTGCTGTTCTGTCATGCCCACGCGACCAATCTCCGGCAGGGTAAAAATTCCGGCAGGGATCACGTCGTAACGAACGGTCGCCTGATGCCCCATGATATTCTCGACCGCAACTTTACCCTGCGCCGAAGCCACGTGCGCCAACATAGCCTTGCCGACGACATCGCCGATCGCATAGATCCCCGGTACAGTGGTTTCCATCTGATCGTTGACGAGAATCTCCCCTCGTCGTCCCGTTTGCACCCCCGCCCGCTCCAAGCCTATGTCCCGGCTATTGAACCCTCGCCCCACGGACACCAACAACTTCTCAACCACGACCTGCGTGCCATCTTTGACGTACACGGTGATGGCCGTCGGAGAACGCTCCAATCTCTCGACGGTGGTCCCAATCAGAACCGTCACGCCGCGTTTCTTCAGCTCCCGCTCCATCGTGGAAGAGACCTCTTCATCTTCCAGAGGAAGCACGCGCGCCATCATTTCGACCATCGTCACATCTGTTCCGAGACCACTATACAGAGCCGCGAACTCGCATCCTTCAACTCCGGCGCCCACAATCAGCAGACTGGCAGGAATGCGCGCAAGGTCTAGAAGATGCTGACTAGTGAGCAGCTGTTGCCCGTCAATCGGAAACTCCGGCAGATTCGGCCAGGACGATCCCGTGGCAATCACAATCGCATCAGCCTGAACATCCCGTGTCGCACCATCAGCTGAGGAGACTGTGACCGTCTGCCGATCCCGTAGCGACCCGGTTCCCGACACATGTTCGATATTCCATACCTTGAACAGCGTCGCAATGCCCTTTACAAGGGCCGCCACCACCCTATTCTTTCTGGCAACCATCCGAGCGAGATCATACGTGACCGGTCCCGGGATCAGCAGCCCCATATCTTCGGATTTCTTGACCTTGTCGCCGAGTTCAACGACCGATAGGAGGGCTTTACTGGGAATGCAGCCCCAATTCAGGCAGACGCCGCCAAGCGCGTGAGACTCGATGACGGTGACGCGGGCGCCAAGCTGAGCCGCACGGATCGCGGCCACATAACCACCTGGCCCTGCGCCGAGAACGGCGATATGCTTCTGGGAAGTCATTGAGTCAGTGGCGCAAGGCCGATCGATTCATGATTCAATGTTTCTGGCCGGCAAGAAAGGTTTCATACTGTGCAGCGGTCATGAGCTGTTCCATCTCGCTCGTATTCGACAGATCGATCACTACCATCCAGCCTTTGCCATAGGGATCGGAATTGACCACTTCAGGGTGGTCTTTCAAATCGACGTTGACGTTGACGATCGTGCCACTCACAGGCGTGTAAATCGTGGAGGTCGTCTTGGTCGACTCCACCTCACCGATCTGCTGTCCGGCCTTCACAACCGCGCCTGGCTTCGGCATGTCGATGAATACGATATCACCCAACGCATCTTGGGCAAAATGACTGATGCCCACCGTCGCCTGCGCGCCACTCACTCGTACCCACTCATGCTCTTGGTGGTAACGGAGATCTTTTGCAATCATGTGCGTTCCCCTGTGGAGAAGGCCTGGTTCCGGTGACGATCAGGATCCGATGAGATCCATTCCAGGAAAGAAATATCCGATTTCGAACTTGGCGGTCTCCGGAGAATCTGATCCATGCACGGCGTTAAATTCGATGTTCGTCCCATGGGCTTTGCGAATCGTGCCTGCGTCCGCTTTGCCCGGATCGGTTGCGCCCATCAGCTCACGATTCTTCTTGATCGCGTTGTCACCTTGCAGAACCAGCACCACAACAGGACCGGACGACATGAACGTGCAGAGGCTATCGAAAAATGGACGGGTCTTATGCACGGCATAGAACCCCTCTGCAATGGATTTGGAGAGTGACATCATGCGTATGGCTACCGGCCTCAGACCGGCTGTATCATAGCGGGCGATAATATCGCCGATCGCATGTTTCTTCACCGCATCAGGCTTAATAATGGCTAAGGTTTGTTCACTCATGGGCTCAGAGGCTCCTCTAGCTGATTACAGAGTACATTGCACATCGGTGCGCATTATAAGTGCCACATATCAGGCTTGCAAGAGTTGAGGAGAGGACTGTAGATAGCACATCATCTGTCCGGTTCATGTAGCACGTGATCTGTCCGGCTTAGAGTGGCGCCTCAAGGAGGGCCACGATGACACGGGCAACCGTACTACAAGAGGTGAAACAGCTCCGGTGTGAGGAGTCGTACGAACGACGACAACATTAGGCGATAGGATTGTAGCTCTCCTCACGGTGAGACCTACTGGAAGGCATGTTCGCAACTATGTTCGTCTGGTAGAGGTAATTCGGGGCCGAGCACACCACGTGCTGTACCAAGAGGAGGCTCTCGCCAGCGGCTCAATAGGAAGGGAGGGTCTATCGACTTTCGTATTGTATTCTTGTTACGAACGGGACGACAGTTCAGCCAGCGTGGACTTTGTCTCAACTGCTCCGGGGTGATTCGCATTAAGTTGAAGCGACTTCTCAAGGGCTTTGCGGGCCTCAGACTTTTTCTCGTTTTTGTACAGAACCATGCCGTAGTGATAGAGGATCAGTGGATTGTCCGATAGTTTCTCAGCGGCCTCTTCCAGAAGTGACAGGGCATTGAGATAGATCTTTTTCTGATAATAGATCCACCCGAGCGTGTCGGCAATGCTCGGGTCGTTCGGCATCACCTCCCGCGCCGTCTGCGCGTATCCCAACGCCACATCGGAGTTCCCGCCGCGTTCAATCATAAGCCAAGCCAGGTTATTGGCTGCCGGGGCGAACCGTGGATTGATTCGGACGGCTTCCTGATAGCGTGCCTGCGCCTGGTCATACTGCTTGCGTGATTCGTATATCATGCCGATCATCATGTGGGCAGGGACTAGCTTTGGGTTTTTAGAGAGGGCGGTTTCATATTCTTGGATCGCCTCATCCAATCGTTTCGTCTGTAAGTATAGCCCCGCCAGACCGGTATAGGACTCCAGGATGGAGTCATTCAGTTCGATCGCCTGCTTGAATGCAGCCTCCGCCTGGTCATATTCCTTGATCGAGGTGAACAGTTGACCCAGCAGGTTATAGACACGCGGGTTCTTGGGGACTAGCTCGCGATGTTGCTTGATGCGATCACGCGCTTCTGCCGGCTTGCCCTGACTGACCTTGATTGTGGCAATCTGTGCGAGTGGATCCATGAAATCAGGATTGGTCTTGAGAGCCTGTTCGAAATGTGCGAGGGCATCGGCATTATTCTTGTTAGAGCGCGCAATTAAGCCCAAACGATGGTGGGCAAGGGCATGGTTCGGCACGGCCTTGGTGATCGCTTCGAACACCTGGCCGGCTTTTGCGGGATCATTTTTCCGCAGATAGGCCTCCCCCATTATCGTGGCCGCTTGGACGCTCCGAGGATTTAGGCGCAGCACGACCTGTGCCTGTTCGATGGCGAGATCTGCCGATCCCTGGCTGAGGTAGCTGGCGGCTAGGGCCGCATGCGATTCGATTGAATTCGGAGCTAGTTTAACGGCTTCGCTGAGTTCCTGAACGGCTTGGGGAAGGTCGCCTTTCCGCGCATAGGTCATGCCCAAGAAGTGGTGCGCGGCCGGTGAGCGGATCTCTTCCCTGCTCAAGGATTGAAGAAGCGGTAGGGCATCGTCGATCCGTCCACGTGCCAATTTGAGTCGGGCGTCGAAGAGACGGCCGCTGGAGTCCTTGCTGTTCGCCTTCAGAATGGCGCTGGTTTGTTGCTCGGCTTCATCGAGCTTGTTCGTGTCGAGGTAGAGGGCGATCTGTTGATCCCGTGCAGCGGTCGATTTCGGGTTGACGGCGAGCGCTTTTTGGTAGCTAGCCAAGGCTTTGTCGATTTGGCCTGTGACTCGATAGAAGTCTCCCAAGGCAACAAAGGGACTGTCGTCTTGAGGCTTGGATTGGGCCCAGGCGGAGTAGGTCGCTTCGGCATCACCGAGGCGGTTGACCGAGAGGTAAAAGCCGGCCAGTTTGATGCGAGGCTCCGGTCGATCCGGCGTATCGATGAGCGCGCGCTTGTACTCGGCTTCGGCAAGATCGGTTTTCCCTCTGATGAGGTGGAGATCACCGAGGGCGAATCGAGCCTCATGAGATTGGGGGTTGGCCTGTAGTGCCTGCTGCAATACGGATTCAGCTGAACCATAATCTTTGATGTGCGCGTAGGCCCTGGCAAGATCGAGGTAGATGTTGATGTTCTGGGGATCCAACACGATCGCCCTCTTCAGTTCCGCGATGCCTTCCTGGAATTTGCCTTCGTTTAGAAAACTTGCCCCGCGAAGGATGACTCCCTCTTTGTTATCCGGCGCCGAGGTGAGGACGATGTCGGCATGCGCGCGAGCTTTTGTCGGTTCCTTTGCGAGGAGAAACAGCTGTCCAAGCTTCACCTGAGCATCCTGATTCGCGACGTTCAGCTCGACGGTAGTGGACAATTCCTTGAATGCTTGCTGGAGATCCGTCAGGGCTCCGAGCTTAAGGTAGGTGAGAGCCATACGATAATGGGCGTCGGGATCATCCGGAGCGATTTGAAGAACATTCTTGAACTCGACGATCGCCTCGCGATATTCTCCCTTGTCGAGATAGGCAATGGCTCGTTCTCGGTGGCGAGTTGCCTTCGTATCCGCAGATTCCTTGGTGCAGCCAACCGCAGCGATCAATACCACCTGAAGCACGACAGCTAGAGTAAGCCAATATCGGTTCGTCGTCATGAATGCTCCTAGAATGTTGGTGCGAAAATATAGACTCAATGTTACAGGCTTACTCAAGCATGGCAAAGAAATATATTCTTTACAGCAGGTATTCGGGGAGAGATATGGGCTCGCGCAATTGACTAAAATGAACTTCAAGAAGCCTGTTGCAGGAAAGAGTGTGGCCCGGAGGTGACAACAAGAAAAATAATGATCGAGAGCCTGCTGGTTGCGAGAATTCACTCGCCAGCACGCCTCATTCATGACCTATCCAATCATGCTGGCACAAGGCAATGTCTTCTCTATTTTCACCTATACCGAAGGCTTCGGATTGAGCCGAGGTTTCAACTCTTATCGTCACTGCCTCTTGGAATTCCCCCTAAAAAGCAAAGGGCCAGTCCTCTTGTCGAGGACTGGCCCTGCTCGTCCGATTCCGTTTTTGAAGAAATAAGAGGTGTTAAACCTTCATTGACCGTCTCCAGATCCCGATACCGGCCAAGCCGGCTCCGAGCAGCATCAAGGACGCAGGCTCCGGAACCGAGCGCACATTCAGCGTGCCTCCGTAGGAAGCAGAGACCCCACCCCCAGCATCAGTGGTACCCGTCACTATGAGTTGTAACGGGCCAAGGAGGCTATAATTGCCAAGGGTGAGCGCGGTTTCATATTGGCCATCGAATAGCCCGCCTATAATGAGGGAATGCCCATTCAGTGTGGCACTGAGGAAGTCGATATCTTGTCCTGCGTTGAATCCGATGGTGACCAAGCTGGCATTGGCTAGAACAGAACCATCGATGGCGAAATTGAACGTGTCCGTGAATGGCGAGCTAACGGGCGAGCTTTCGGTGTGGACCGCACCAAAGAGAGCCGTCCCGCCGATCAGATCAATGTTAGCGGTAATATTATTCGCGCGGGCGTTGGTGGCAACGACCGCCAGAGTGGCAATCATGACCGCCATGATGAGGTGTTTCATTGTGGATCTCCTGTGAACCATAACCTTATCGACTCCGACCCTCGTAATTGTTCTCATTCCTTGTTTCCCTCCTTGCTGGTTTGGAACTATTTTCGAGTGTTATGTACCGTCAATAAGCACATCATGTGCCAGAAACATAAACAGCTATAACATATTGAAATACATTGACTTATTTATATTGAGCATTAGTAATTGTTCATCGGTCTGTAAAATTTTTTTCCAGCCTTTTTATTCAGGCGCTACAATATTATTCGATTTATGAATCAATCCAATCACTTACACCATTTAACTCTCTGTAAATTAATTTTCCAGAAGAACGAGAATTCTTCTTTGAGCGAACTGCGCCTGAGTATGGTCAGTAAGTCTACAGGTCAAGGGGACGTTGTACGCCCTGAATCAACCCGCTTGGGATAGCTGCAGAAAAGTACTACAAACGAGAGACTTGGAGCGGGTTAGGCCTTTTCATTCTGGTCCTCGGGTTTCGTCTTTTTCAATCCATAACGGGTGAGTAACTGGCGGAGCGTGGGCCGGCTGATCCCTAGTTCTGCAGCCGCTTTAGACAAATTCCATCCAGCTTTTTCGACCGCCTGCCTCACTAGATCCTTCTCCCGACCGTCTCGTGAGGCTCTGAGTGTGAGCGCTTCCTCTTCGGATGAAGTGGGGGCTTTTAATTCCAAATTTGCGGGGGTCACGTATTTTCCTTCCGCCATCACGACGGCGCGCTTGATCCTGTTTTCTAATTCCCTGACGTTCCCAGGCCAATTGTATGCCGTCAAGGCCTCCAACGCCTCAGGCGTAAACCCTTTCAAATGTTTTTGTTCCTCTTCAGCAAATTTCGTCAAGAACGTTCGTGCCAACAGTGTGATATCGGAGTCGCGCGCACTTAGAGCAGGCATCGCAATCGTGACCACGCACAGCCTGTAATACAGATCCTCTCTAAACCGGCCATCCCTGATGGCCTGTTGAAGATCAACGTTGGTCGCGGCCAGAATCCGCGCATCAACGGCAATCGTCACTTTTGCGCCCAAGCGTTGTATCGTGTGCTCTTGTAAGAACCGCAACAGCTTGACTTGCAATCCCAGCGGGATGTCTCCAATTTCATCCAAAAACAGCGTGCCACCTTGCGCACCTTCAATGCGCCCATTCCGTTGCTGCACCGCTCCGGTAAAGGCGCCCTTCTCATATCCAAACAACTCGCTTTCGAGCAGTGTCTCCGGAATCGCTCCGCAGTTGATCGCGACGAAGGACTCGCCCTCGCGCGCGCTTCGACTGTGGATGGCTCGCGCCACCAACTCCTTCCCCGTGCCGCTTCCCCCAGTAATCAACACCGGCACATCAGACGGTCCGACACGGCGAATCATGCGAAACACGTCCTGCATTTTCGAGCTGTCACCTACCAACTCTGGGAATTCATTCTGGCCCGTCTGCTGTTGGAATACACAATGGTCCTGTTCAAGATTGGAGAGATAGGCCGCGCGTTGGAGCACGATCTTCAAGACATCGAGCTGGACAGGTTTTTCGATAAAATCATAGGCGCCGCTTTCAATCGCGTCGACTGCCTTTGCTCGATCGCTATTACCCGTTATCACGATTACTTTGACCATAGGGTTGAGACGAAGGGTTTCCCGCAAGATTGCTAAACCCTCAGACGCCCCATCGATGTCAGGGGGTAATCCTAAGTCAAGCAGGATCAATCGAGGCATAGCTTCCCGGACATGGGCCAAGGCGGTGGAGCGATCCCACGCTTCCAGCAGCTGATACTCCGAAGCCAGGGCCCATTTCATTTGGTCCCGAATCTCGGCATCGTCGTCGACCAACAGCAGAGCAGGTTGAATGGTCATGAGTGTCTCAGACATACATGGCTCATGGATTACCGTTCAGGTCAGGGTGTGAGATGGAATCAGTACCTATATAGTAGCAGGTGGGCGATAAATGGGAAGCTCAATCCGAACCTGTGTCCCTTTTCCTTCCTCGGTTCGCAACTGAATAGTTCCCTGATGCGCCTCCACAATCTGCTTGCATTGGTAGAGCCCAACTCCCAGCCCGCCTGGCCTACTGGACTGCGCCGGCCGAAACAAGGAATCAAGCATGCTCGAGGGAATTCCGCTCCCCGTATCGTCCACCGTGACTACGACGGAACCATTCGATTGTTTGATGGCGACTGAGATGTCCCCTTTTTCGCCGATCGCTTGTTTGGCATTGAGCACGACATTCAGCAGCACTTGGTGTATCTGCTCCCGAACGGCCATCACCGGAGGAACAGGCGCCCCGCTGACGGACAGTCGCACGTTCTTCTCTCCTCTGATCGGCGCCACCGTTTCATCAATAAGCGTCGACATATCGATCGATTCTGGCATCACCATAAGCATCGGCTCGAATGCTTTCAGAGAGAGCTTGCTCATGAGGGCCGTCATCTTGTTCGCCGTGTCAGCCACCGTTCTCATGGCGGACTCCTGGAAAGCAGGATCTTTGCCGTGAGTCTCGGCGTTCTGAGCCACTAAAGACAGCCTCGCTGCGAGATTTTTCAGGTCGTGCAGACAGAACACGGAAAACCGATGCAGCGCTTCCAGTTCAGCCGACGATTGACGCTCTTCGGCCAATTTCGCATGGGAGAGCAAGGCGCCAACGTGATGGGATATTCCACGAAGCAAGTCACAATCATCCGGTCCATAGGCTTCTCCACGAAGTTGCCGCCCCAACGAAATAAATGCCGTAAGCCGTCCCTGAGCGCGAATTGGGAAACAGAGTGCCACCTCAGCGGCTATCAACGGATCTTCTCTGGAGCCAGGTTCAGCACTTTTTTTCGACCAGGCATCTTCGATCACAACAGCCTCATCCTTCTCTAAGAGTTGCACGATCACAGGATGGGAAAGCCCCAATGAAGCCGGCTTCTTCTCAACCTTCATCGAACGAATGTGGCAAAACCGACGATCGGCTTCTCGAAACGACCAGAGAGAAATCTCTGTGGTAGGGAACGTCTTAATGAGAAAATCGAGCAACCGATCCATGATCGCTTCTTTGCTCGCTGCCTGCTCAAACGCCTCTGTGACCTGAAGCCACTGCGCGCGGTAATCGTGCTTGGATCGATAGAAGTTTCGGTTGAGGAAGCGCCGGACGTCTGCGCGCACCGTTTTTGAAAATGCCACGACCGCCAGTCCGACCAGGGCTCCAAATACCACAACGACACTGAAACCCACTCCCAATGGTTGGTCTGATCGTCGAAGCCATTCACCGATGGCCCCCACCACCAGCAGATAAAGCCCACACATGATAAACGTGACCGAACCGAAGAGCGCCTGTTGGGATACATAGGTATTAACAAGCACTTCCCGAAGGCGGGTTCGCTCCAATCCATAGGCAGTCAGACACAGTGACATGGTCGTCGCGATGCTTCCAACTAACACATGTTGAGCTTGCCAGACTGGGAACAGGAGCATCTGGCTGGCTTGATAAATTTGGAACCCGGCCAGCCCCCCTAATCCAATCACAATGAACTTCAGCTTGTGGCGGATCGGCTCACGGCTGGCCCGTAAGACCAATTCAAGTTGTGCTAAGCCCAGAGCCATCCCGATTAGGATAAAAGCATACGGCACGCCTCCCCAAGAGGCCAAGACGATCGCCGCCTGACCATCCTCAAAAACCTTCCACTCAAATACCTGGCCGGTCACTGTACAGACAGTCAGCAGCAGGCCAAGTACCCCGATAATGCGGGCACGCCACCGCACAGACGTATCGTGGCTCCGCTCAACCGGACTCAGAAATGCCAGCCCGACATATAGCAATAGAGCAGGTTGGGCGAGCTCTGCGACCATCGCGATCGCCCGCCACAGCAATGCATGGGACTCGTCAAGCAATCCTGCGGCATTGGCCAGGTGGGCCATGGCGGTCGCCCCCAGCAAGACCGCGAGACTCCGGTGTGAGGCACTGGCTTTTCTCCTTATAAATAGGACGCAAGCCATTCCTCCGGCAATCGCCACGACGAGACCAGCCGCGATTGAAAACCATGTCGGGGAAATCATACTATACCTGCGCGATGACGGTCGCGGGTGGATTAGCGGCCGATCTCGATGGTTTTTCCCCTGCCATCCGCATGTGGCGGATGGCCCTATCCAATATGCCGGTATAGAATACGACCGGCCATCGTCAACACGCTGTCAGGTACGCGCGCGAAGAGCTCCTTCGCACATCGAACCTTCAACCGTTCGAGACGCAGAGACGAGACCGAGGGTGCACGCCAAGTGGTGAGGGTGGCGCACTCTGCGGACCAACGGCCCTTGAATACGCTCAGGCCGGGATTATCGATGTCCGAACGCCCTAAGTCGAGTTCTTCTGCCCCCGCCTCTTTGGCCTCTTTGATTGCCTGCCAGAACAACATCGGCATACCGCCAAGGCTGTTGAAATGCGTATCGGAGCCGCCGTATTTGTACACCATTTTTTTTCCATGGCTGATGGTCAAGATACCGGCAACAGGCCGACCTGCCTTGGAGGCAATCCTAATGCAGGCATCGTCCCCGATGCAGGCTATGAGGTTCCGAAACCACTCGAACGGTTGCGGTGGAACATGGCAACGCGACCGAATCAGCAGAAGAAGACCATAGAGCTGCTGAATCAACGATTCGGTACGGCCCGCTTCATAGGTGAGTGTTTCCCGCTCCGCACGCCTAATCTTTCGCTGGATGCAATCCTTGTGAAATCCCTTATACAACTCGTCGAGACTGGGTCGAAGATCGAGCCGGTGCAGATAATAGGTCCTGGCTCTGCCAAAGCTGCCACCAAAATCCAAGAGGGAATTCGCGGACCGTATTTCCACATACTTCCACCGTTCCTTGATCCTTAATGACTCGGCAAAGAAAGATAACCTCCTGAAATGTTCGGCATTTTCGACAAGTGGCTCACAGTGATCGGAGAACGGTAATGAGACAAGCCGGCTGCCGGTCAACCAACTGCGAACCACACAAAATAATATGGCGTTCTTTAGTTCTTGGGAAGGAGGGGACGTCGTGAACGCGACCGGCTCATACCCATATGTTGTCTGCAGCGCACGCAACCAGCCACGCGTATGGAACACTGAGGCGTTTGGATGTTGAGCAACGAGATCAGACCACCGATCATCCTGCAACGGATCGATTGCCCAGATATCTACGTACGGTAACAATATCATGTCTCAGCCTGCTATCGAACCGACATGGCTCGTGGCTAACAGATCCTCCACAGTCACGATAGCATACGATCATTTAGCCGGGAAATATTCGGACCTTTTCTCAATTCTTCGTAACAGCCAGGCAATGGAGAGAAGTCCTACAAGAGAGAGGAGAAAGAGAGGAATACCTCCGCTACGGTGTAACACGCTGTTCGTTATGAAAGTTGTATCCACATAATTGGCTAAGAGGGACAATCCCACAATACGGAAAGCGTTTTTGGCTATTGCGAGTGGCACAACAATCATCACCAGCCCGATCTTCGTCCAGGCAGCCCGGAGGAAGAAATGTCCGGCTACAAGACTAGTAATAAAGAGGGAAAGGGCTGATCGGATGCCGCTGCATTCCTCCGCCACATGAACTGTGAAATTTGAGAGACTGAACACGAACCCTTGGCGAAAAACCGGAATGCTGATAGCCGAGAACAGTACATCGGTGGCTTCAGCCGAGCTGTGTTGAAGAAATCCGACGATGGCATCCAAGAGAAAAGAAGGAAGCGGTACCATAAAAAGGAGAAAAAGCAGCCCGAACGAAACCGTGCGGCAGAGCGTGACCCCGAAGCAGGACAGAAAAATACCCCAGCACATCAGAACCAACGCCAATATGGTCATTGACAACTGGTCTGGAGCAAAAAACGCTGCGCTGGCAGACCAGTAGCACCCAGCCCCCAGCCCTATGACAAACAATCCAAGCCATGGACTCCACTCCCTAGAGGCATTGATCGCTTTCCGGTGAAGATAAAGCACATACAAGCTCAGGCAAGGGATCAGCACAATGTGGGAATAGTGTTCTTGCTGTTGAGTAAGAGAAAATAACAAGACCAGCGGATGCCAAAATCCTACGACGGCGGTAAGCAACAAGAGAAGGGCCAGCCCGTTCCGAATCGACTTGCTAAACGGCAGCGGTTGACTCAAGGCCTGAATAGGTTCTCCACCAAAACGGTTGGTCCCTTCCCCGGTCTGGCGCTTGTCTCCAAGCAACGACATGATATTCAGAGGGTCGCTTAGATGCATATACCTTTTCGAGCAAGGCCACAGATCCCTAGCTCACCCTCTTTTCACGGCTCCTAGGAGCGAAGGGAACGCGTCATTTAGCAGGCGCCATTCCCCTTAATGACAGCCGCCGGAGTTGCGAGGAGGATCTTGATGTCGGCCCAGAGGGATTTCTTCTTGGCATAACGAAGGTCTAGGCGGACCATTTCGTCGAACGTCGTTCGGCTCCGACCAGTCACTTGCCACAGCCCCGTAATGCCCGGCTTGGCTTCCATGACTCGGTGACGATGCCATGGCTTATACTGTTGCACCTCATACCATAGCGGAGGCCGCGGACCGACCAGCGACATGTGGCCGACCAGCACATTCCATAATTGGGGAAGCTCATCAAGACTCGTCCTCCTGAGAAAATGTCCTATGGGAGTGATCCGCGGATCGTTGGTCAACTTGAAGATCTTATTCTTATCCTGCGCGTGCCCCTTGGCGCTTGAAGTAATAAACCAGCTTACATAATTATGATGAATCCCATGATCTGCATTGGCATACATAGTTCTAAACTTACACATCATGAACGGTTTCAACATCTGGCCGATTCTCATCTGGTGAAACAGCACCGGACCACGGGATGATAATTTCACAAGCACTGCGATGGCCAGGAGCAGTGGAGAGAGGAGGAGAAGGAGCCCGAGACTACCGAGAAAGTCCATACCCCGCTTCAAAACCTGAAACAGGGCGGCTTGCTCTTGATGTAGATGCAATTCCGGATACAGAAACGGATCCACCGCCTGGAGTTCTTCATCTCCGAGTTGCGGTGGCCCTGGATATATACACAGCCTGATCGACAATCGATCAGTGAGATCCCTTTCAAACCGATCGCTCATCTCTTTTCGAAATTCAGATTCGAGCCGTTCGCAGGTGCTTGTCAAGTTCGTCGGATCGATCTCGGGAACAATCAGACCGATGATCGAGTCTCGTTCAAACCATCCGGCAATATCGATATCCGACTTGATCGCCGACAACGCATCGGCAATCACGGCAAACAGTGCAGATGTGTTTTCGTGTCGACTATCTTGTACGCCGATTAACAATATCGCCACGGCTAGCCCGGATCGATCTGTACGTTTTCGCTCTCTCGTGACGATTTCCATGATCTCTTCATCGAAAAGCGATTGAAGGACCCCAACCCGTTCCCTTTTCGAGAACGAAGACCTCATACTTCCCTCTCTTGCGCCAGGCCCGACCACACAATCCTATGGCGAAACCGAATGTCGACGCCAAGACGCTTCTGAATTCCATTACCCGACCGAAGCATATGCAACCTCTTTATGCTGTTTAAGCGACAGTTCCGCCGCCTCAAGGATCCGCACGACTCGCAAGCCAGCCTGCCCATCATTGAATGGTTTCGTACTGTTCTTGACACAATCCAAGAAATATCGGGTTTCAAGCTTAAGGGCCTCCAACTCTTCGACTTTGGGCGCCCACATATCGCCACTTCGATAACTGACTAGAAGTTGATGCACACCCTGTTCTGTCCTTACATCAGCGCCTTTGTCATATACTCGTACTTTTTCAGCCGGATCCAGATCGTTCCACACCAGCATCTTCTTCCGACCGCCTACTAAGGTCGTCCGTACCTTGACCGGCGAGAGCCAATTTACATTGATATGGGCAAGCACATTGTTAGGAAAATACACCGTGAGGTGCGCAACATCTTCCAGGCAGTTCACATGCGCGCTGCCCGTCGCCACGACCAAATCCGGCTCCAACCCAACCAGATAATCCATGATTGACAGATCATGTGGAGCGAGATCCCACAACACATTGACGTCATGCTGGAAAAGCCCTAAGTTCACACGTGTCGAATCATAGTAATAGAGAGGCCCCAGGGTCCCATCGTCGACAAGCTGCTTGATCTTTCGAACCGCGCCGGTGAAGAGGAATGTATGGTCCACCATGATCTGCAGATTCTTGCGTTCAGCGAGCTCGACAAGTTCATCAGCTTGTGCTGAGGTCGCTGTAAATGGTTTTTCTACAAACACATGCTTGCCATTCTCGAGCGCTTTCTTGGCCAACTCGTAGTGGTACGAAACTGGCGTCACGATGGCCACCACGTCAATTTCTGGAGACTTGACGATATCATCTGCTTCGGTCATTAGACTGATATTGGGATATTGAGTTAACACCCGAGCCAATGCCAAAGGGTTTTTATCGCACACTGCCGTCACTGTGCAGTCTTGGTGGCTCGAAAAGTTACGGACTATGTTCGGGCCCCAGTACCCGTACCCGATGACTCCAAGTTTAATCATCGATTTGCTCCCTAAAGATATTAGGCCCGTTGATAAAAGGCGTCTCTTCAGAGCTTATGCACCAAACATCCGAACGAACATACCGCAAGAACCTAGTTCACTGTGAAGATTCCCTTTCCATAATCGATTCCCTCCAACTCATGATGTTGACAGATTCTGATCTGCAGGCGACCGTGCTTCTCAGCGCTGACCTCAGTTCGAAATATTTCCATCAAACGTTGCTGAATACAGGCTGACACTTGAACTTCAGAATCTTGCCCCAGAACTGTTAAAACCCCGCCAACGATTCGCCCTTCGAGATACCAGCCGATATAGTCCGTCTCCCGAACAGTGCGGAACAAGGTCTCAACCACTGTATCAATCACGTCACGATCCATATGCACGATCAATCCCTGCTTATCGATGGAATAGATAAGAAGAATATTGAACGAATACCCTGATAGTACCGAGCGCTTAGATTCGCTTGCCAACAAGTACTGGAAGGCTTCCTCGTTATACATAGGTCCTACTATTATATGAGACGTGCGACATCTTCCTTAGATTTACTCATTGCCGCAGTTCGAAGAAAAATATCTTGAAGAACAAGCGGCAACTTGCACCCCGCATAAACACTCTAAAAAAAATAAGACCTTTTCTCACAAACAACCGCTCTGCAGGCTTGCTAGACTATTGCTCGCCTTTACTCTTTCAACAATCCTCATAATGTAGGGGCGGATCCCCTACGTAAGGATTATTGTGAGGGTTATTGTATTCAGCATCAAAAATAGGCCGACATACTCCGCTACGTTTATGACATTTTCTGATACTGATATACCGTGAGTGCTACAAGTCGTACGCCAAAACGAAACGGACACCCGTCAAAAAAACTGCTCAAACAGGATGTTTACACTACGGTCAACTGGCCATCTGGGAACTTGAGAGACTTCCAACCCGAGAGTCGTGCCTTCTGGAGAAGACTTCTTGCGCCCCCTGGTGCCAGAATCAAGGACTCGCGCGTGACCCAATCCATCGGGTCGCGGATGACCCGTATTAAAGAAGAGCCATTCGTTGTGACCAACAGATTGAGGGCGGGGGCGAGTTGCCCACCATTCCAGCTATTGACCTTGATGTTGACGCCCATCCTATCCATGGTCTGGAACCGTCTGGGCGTCATTGACCGTGAGATTCGCGTTGGTCGCGGCGTCCGTCGGGATCGGGGTTTCGGCTTTCGGTGGCGAGTTTTGCTGACCCAATCCGCCGCATCCCAGAAGCAGCGACAGAATTAAGGCCGATACAATGAAGGGACGCCTACCATCCCCTCTTTTCCTTGTCGAACGAGTGACGTTAGGATCACGGACACACCAGACATGGATTGTCGTGAAGCCGGACTCATCCTTGGTGAACGCCATGCCCTCATTTCTAAAGTCTGTGACCCACGCGTCCGAGGAAAACTCGGCACTCGTCATCGCCAATCAATAGGGGGAACGCGGGAACAACATTGGTGAACGGATGGCCCGTGGGCAAGGAAGGCTCAAGTTGACGGTCTCTATCAGACTGGTCAGCTAAATTACCAAGAGCAGCCGCCAGCCTTTCCGCCCCAACGGTGGGCTTAATGGCACAGGCTCTACTGGCACCCTCAAGGACCGAGGTGGAGCCGTGGGCGGCGAGATCGAAGTCGAGTTTGTTAAATCGACGAGGTCATTATGAAAGTCAGCTTTCAAGACAAGCTGCGATCAATTCTGCTCAACGGGCCTGCTTGGACTGGTAACGCAGACGTCCGTTATGGAGACAGCACAGTGATGATGGAGGCGGGGGGGCCTTATTCAGCAGCCCGTATACTGCTGTGCCTGACAACGTTGCGAGAGCCGCTGGGCTTCTGCGATCTGCGCAGGAGTCATCCGGCGGGCGACCTTATCTAGAATGGATTCTTCGGACTCCTCCTCTTTACCTTTGGAATGGGATGCTGCGAGGCTCCACCACATATACGCTCGCATGTAGTCCTGCGGGACGCCCCGCCCGTTGACATACAGCCACCCGAGGTTGGACTGCGCCGCCGCATGCCTCTGAGCAGCGGCTTTCTCGTACCACTCCCTGGCCTTCGCATAGTCGCCCTGTGCCTTGTCATACAGGAACCCGAGATTGTTCTGTGCGTCCGCGTTGCCCTGGGCTGCAGATTTCTCGAACCATTCCCGCGCCGTTGTACTGTTCGGCGGGACACTCTGACCCAGGAAGTACAGCTTCCCGAGTTTGTTCTGCGCCTCCGCATCGCCCCGGGCTGCCTGTGTTTGCAGCGATTGCATGCCTTCTGCTGAAATATCACTCGGTGGGGAAGCTGGCGCATACCCAGAGGGAAAAATGAATAACGCCAGGAGCGTCATAATAGAGAGTATATACATAAGTGTAGTATGGCGTGGCCCCCTTAGACCGTCAAGGTTGTTTGATGAGATCGGCGCGGGCTTTTTGCAAAGCCAGCTAAGAATCAAGCGTAACAACAAGCCTTCCATCATTTTCACTTGCATAGGCAATACGAGCCCGCTCACTCCCCTCCCCTTCAATCCGTACTCCGTGCTGATCTTCGACGAGTGTCATCTTCGCTCGTTGCCGCCACCACCTATCGACCTCACCAGACAGTGGAATCCAAAGTTTTTTCTCGTCTCGCAACTGGGCAAGGTGTGCCAGCAGAGACTTATAGACGTTCCATTCGCGAGGTTTTGTGATGTAATCAGGATGGACAATAAAACTGGCCAGCCCATGCTGCTCCATGACGAGTTCGATCTGGCGCTTCCAGAGGTCGATCGAAAACTCGTTCAAATAGTTAAAGAGGGCATAGTCTTGGGTCATCGTAACTGGCAACTCCAGGATGCCCCCGACAAAGTAGGGCATAACAGTACAGCAGCCACCTCGCTGTGGTTCTAGATGTGCAACATTAGGAACTGACATGTCGTAAGAAAATTGTAGCTGATCAAACCACATCTGGTTTCGGTACAGGACAGCAGATCGGAATCCATTTGCTCCGTATTGTTTGCCGTAGGCATTAATCTTCTCAACGCGGACTAGATACTTTTCCCGATCTTTGAAAAGATGGCCGTCATGGTTCAAGTCCTGGACGCATACTTCGAAGCCGCGCTTCCAGATGGAATCCAAGTACTCTCTGGTCACCTCATAGCGAAGCTCGGGCACGATTGAGATGGAAGCCTTGATTCCATACGTATCGTCAAGATCCATCACCGTCGCGCAGAAGTCACGCCCCCGCTTTGTCTCCACATCGTGGGTCATGATTGCACAGCTCGATGCCCCATCCGGCCAAAACCAGATAAATGGAATCCGTTCAAGCCGCTGCGATCTGAGAGACAGCCGTAATAACTGTTCAAACAATAGGTCTACGCTACGGTCAACTGGCCATCTAGGAAACTTCAGAGCGTCCCAATTCGAGAGTCGCGCCTTCTGGAGAGATTTTCTGACGCTCCC
>JAKDNQ010000065.1 GCA_030456405.1 Nitrospira sp. | reverse complement strand
CCTTCGAAGGAAAATAATGCAGCAGACCGCCTTTGCTCATGCGCGCCTCGGCGGCAACGGCGTCGAGCGTGAGATTCGCAATGCCCTGGCGGGCGACCACGACTTCGGTCGCGTCGAGAAGCATGTCTTGTAGCTTCGGGGTTGTCTGTTTCATGGGTGAAGGATACCGTCCGGTCGGTCTGATGTCAACCGTCCGGTCGGTCTGGTTATGCCCCTCCGGCAATCGCCCATTTGATAGTCTGATGCAACCCAACAAACCAGACAGACCGAACAGATAATGACTAGAGGCTTAGCGTTGCCGCATGATGGCGTAAAACGCCGGGATCTTCACCACTTCTCCAGTCGGGAGGGTATGCACGGTGTGAATATGACTCTTACCGGTGCTAATACATGTAAACCGATCCGGGGGAAACAACTTCTCTAAATCGTTTTCATTCAACTTGCCCGGCGTAATCGCGTGCTGGAAGACCCGTGCAAGGCCAGGCGGCGGCCCATACTGTTCAATCAGTTGGGCAAAGTAGGGTTCAGCAGCCGATGACAGTTCGATAAAATATAATGTCCCTCTTCTCCCAAGTAGCCGCTCGATATTCTGAACCGCCGTCACTTGATCCGTGGGAGAAAGTTGATGCAACACCCCCCGCATATAGAGATTGGCATCCCCAATTTCGTGGTGGAGAGTTTGGGCAGCATCAGGACTCAGCACATCGAGAAGCCGATACGAGATGTTAGGGGCGGCATTCGTCGTGCCGGCAATTGCCACTGCAGCCGGCGAAATTTCAGTGCCAACCACCCTGGTAAAATGATCCGCAAGAAAACGTGTTTGGGTTCCGTTACCACACCCCAGGTCAATCAATGGGAGCTGTGGGTCGGCATAGCCTTTGAAAACCGGCAAATCTTGTTGGGCCGCATGCGCGGGATCGGCATCCCAAAAGATTTCGCCAGGAGTTCCGCTCAGAGTACTCCAAAAACCCTCCCAGGATGTCGCATAACGATTTACTGATGTCATCGGTTTTTCTCCTTTGCTGGTTCTATCGATATCAGAATGACAATCCTGGGCCTTCTATCATTTGTAAACTATTTTGATCCTGGGGCGCAACGCCCGGCTTCATAGCCTGCATGGTTCATCAACACTTGCTGCATTCGCTGATCCGCTGCTCTTGCACGTGAAGCTTCTCGCATCTGGCCACACCTCTTTCGCCTCGTCACGAAGGCATGTCGGACAGGCTCCTACGACCGGAGGACGGTCCACCAATTCCGCAGCCACGTCGAGCGGAAGAGCTTGTACCCAAGCCAGGCCACGACCAGCAGTCCGAGCAGTGGGACAGCCACGGTTTGTACCAGCCGTTGATAATCGGTCATGTGCACCCGCAAGAGATACTGCGGGCGCTTCATCAGATTCTGCTTTTCCGTCGCAATCGTGACCGTATACAGCCCCTCGTCCAGGCGGACTTCGCTTCGGAGCACGCCGTCCGGGTGCGGACTCGGCCGAATATCCGCTACAATCTGATCTTCTGTTTCGTTATTCCCTCGCCCTTTCACGATCCGCATCCCGACCGGCTCGCTGCGTAGCGCCGGGTCAAGGTCTACGACCAGAAAGGTCTCGCCCGCTTTGGGAATGTCAGTGCAGTACTGCTCTTTCACCTGGTATTGCGGCTGATAGGCGTTGAAATGGACTACCCGCTCTCCGACCTGGCGTATACAGGGGTCGTCTTCTCCGTTGGTGGTCCCATGGGACGCGGCGATGTCAGGGTGGGCGAGGGCGAGCATCAGCAGAAGTGCCGCCGCGCCTACGATCCCTCTTATGTCTTTCCTCATGGTCGAACCCTCCTCTCCGGTTAGGTCCATGCACTGACCCGTTACGCTCTCCGCCTGCGGGGATGCGTCGAGGGCGTCTTACCCGTTTGGGGCTGTGTCATCCCCCTCCTCCAGCAGCCTGTTCCGTGTGACCAGCCAGTCAACGCCGTGTCGCTATGCGATGCAATGAAGTGCCCTGGGCCACACGCACAGGCGCGATCATCATGCTCCATGCCCTGACACGGGCGCCCCAGCCGAGTGCGCCGATGGCCAGCATCACCACAATCACCAGCTCCATGTGACCCTCCTTGTCGCTTCCGACAGTCCCCTTCTTCCATTCTCGTCACCCATCGCGATGGCTCACCGAGCAGACAGGCCCCTCCGGGGTGTTAAGAGGAGGCCTGTCTACCTCAGCGGGAAACGCCGTAGGGAGTTTGCGGCGCCGCCTCATTCCTTACCTGAATCGATGGTCATTCCATACTGCAGACGATTCTGCAGAATAACCTGGTCGATGACCTCGCCACATTGCACACAGCGTTGAGCGCTGTGGTCCGATAGATCCTGACACCATTCGGCGACCATGAGTCCGCTGCAGCGCGGACAACGATCGGTGTTGTGGATTCTTGCCCAACGCGGATCGGCCGACTCAATCGATTGCTGTTGTGTCACTGCCAACGCCGTACCCATCGATGCCTCCTTCAGCGATTCATAACAAGAATGAATGGCAACTCGCGTTCCAGAAGATTCTGCTCAACCTGAATCGTCGATATCGATGAAAAATTGAGGAGATGGGTGAGCCTGTTCGGAAATCTCACTCGTGTAAAAAAGAAGTGCCGAAGACGACCTGCCGAAGTGACGGCACGGTGCCGAAAGGTCGGCACGAGGTCGGAACATTTATGGGGACTGGTGAGAGACCCTGGCTCATTACTGATGGCGAGAGATACCGAGCTTCTGCATTTTTGATTGGAGCGTCGTTCGCTTCATCCCCAGCTTAGCAGCAGCCCCGACAGGACCACCGATGATCCATTCCGACTCGCGAAGGGCCTTAAGAATATGTTCGCGTTCGGCTTGTTCAAGTGTCGTAGTCCCGGAGTTCGTGACGTGACTTGGCGTCCGCTTCAATTCTGCGAGCGACACCACCAGATCCGGTCCTTGGGTCAGGATCACGGCTCGCTCAATGAAGTTCTCCAGCTCTCGCACGTTACCAGGCCAGTAATAGGCCTGGAGCGCTTTCATGGCCTCCGACGGGATCGTCTCGATGCGTTTCTTCATCCGCAGGGCGATTTTTTGAGCAAAGTGCCGGACGAGCAAGGGAATATCTTCCGGGCGCTCACGCAGGGGTGGGACCGTAATCGGAAAGACCTTGAGCCGGTAATAGAGGTCGCTGCGAAATCTCTGTTCCTCCACCATCCAGGCCAGGTCTCGATTGGTCGCCGCGATGATGCGAACATTGACGCGTATGGTCCTGGTGCTTCCCAATCGCTCAAATTCCTGCTCTTGAAGCACGCGCAGGAGCTTCACTTGAAGCTCAAGAGGAATTTCTCCCACCTCGTCGAGGAACAAGGTTCCACGGTCGGCCAATTCAAACCGGCCGATCTTGACGGCAATGGCGCCGGTAAATGCGCCTCGTTCATGTCCGAAGAGTTCGCTTTCCAGCAGTCCCGTCGGAATTGCGGCGCAATTGAGCTTCACAAATATTCGATCCCGCCTCGCGCTGTGATTGTGGAGCGCCCGGGCGACCAGTTCTTTTCCGCTCCCTGTCTCGCCCAAGATCAGGACCGTCGAGTCAGTCGCAGCCACAGTCTTGACCTCTTTGAGAACCAGCTTGAGAGCCCGGCTGTCCCCGACGATTTCCTCGAAGTTGTACGCGGTCTGGATTTCCTCCTCCAGGTACAGCTTCTCCTTTGCCAGCTTATCCCTCAGCGATGAGATTTCCTGAAAGGCCATTGAATTCGCAGCGGCAAGCGCGACCTGGGCGCCGATCCGGCTAAGCAATTTCGCATCGTCGTCGGTGAACGCGCCCTCGTGCATACTGACGACGCTCAAGGTGCCAAGCGCTCGTCCATGTGCGATGAGAGGAACGGCGCAGCCGGATTTCAAGCCTGCTGCTGCTCCTCGCTTCATGATTTCTGCGGGAAATTCGGCGAGGCTGAGACTTCGGACCTGAACTGTCTGCTGAGTCGTGAACGCTAACCCCTCCGGCGTTCCTTCCAATGGAATGGGATCTCTCGCTCCGACAAAGTCTTGATTGCCGTGGAAGTCGAGCGCATGAGCCCGCAACTGGTTTATCTCGGGATCATAGAGACAAAACGACGCGAAATCGTGCGGGATGACACGACCGAGGCAGGCGGAGATCGCTTTGAGGAGTTCGCCCAATTCCAGGTGCGACACAACGGCGTTGTTGATCTCCAGCACCAAGCTGAGCCGATCTCGTTCGTACTTCAGCTGCTGCTGAGCAGATTGAGCGCTCGCCTCGTGCAAAACATTGTCCACGGCAACAGCGACCTGGTTCGCCACCTGCTGCATGAAGTTGATCTCTGGTTCTTGATAGGTTCTCCGCTGAAAGCTCCCGAATCCCATCGCCCCTAAACGACGCTGCGCCGTTGTGAGAGGAACCACCCCAAAAGATTGGACGCCGTTCTCACGCAGCATGGCCATCAGCTTCGGAAAGCGCGGCTCTTGCGTGACGTCATTCACGGTCAAAGGCTGTTGGGTTTTCCACACCAATCCCCCTGGAGACTCATCGATAGATAGCTCCAAGCCGGGGCTGATTGTGCTGGGTGTGGCGGTCACCAAGAGCCACAGCCGCATGACATCGCCCGCGGGCTCATGCAACACCGCGTTGATGTAATCGAACGGGACGATCTGAGGAAGCCGTTGCGCGAGATCGCGAAACAACTCTTCAAGGTCGCGGTGCGACGCAATGGACTTGGATACCTCCAGCAGGAGACGTAATCGGTCTCGTCCTTGGATGAGGTCTTGATGATGGAGGACATTGTCTACCGCCACAGCGATTTGTTTGGCGACTTGCTGGAGAAATTCCAAGTCAGTTTCACCATAGGCCTCTTTCTGCACACTCAAAAACCCCATGGCGCCCAGCCTCCGCACCGCGGTCGTCAAGGGAACGACGCAAAAGGAGTTGACGCCGTCCTCGTTCATGAGTTGAGTGACCTTCGGCCAGCGATGTTCTTCGGCAAGATCGGGAACGAGGACCGGCTGCTGCGTTTGCCAGACCAATCCGTCGGGACTCGCTTCGATCGGCCCTTCATGGCCGCCCACGAGATCGGCCGGCACGTTCGCCTGAATGGTGTGCAATCGCATCGTGTTTCGGACAGGATCGTGTAAAGACAGGGCGACAAAATTCACATGGACGACCCGAGGCAGGCGCTGGGCGAGGTCTCGAAAGAGTTCGTGGAGATCGCGGTGTACGGAAATCGCCTCTGCAACCTCCAACAGAGCTTGGTACCGCTCCCCGAGTGTTTCACAGGGAGATGTGGGATACGTGTCCATGGGGAGTCAGTATGGACTAAGGGTCGGTTCCGCCTCAAGAGGAGAGAGGGGTGGCCTGGTTGGTCCCCCGTGCTCACGGAACCCCCACGATGAAACAGTGGTCGTTCGACGTGCGCAATTGGGGACCTTTTCAACACCCGGTCGCCAGGTCCAACACTGGCGACTTTTCTTTGGCCGTTGAAACCTCTTCTCGCTTTTTCTTCAGCTTGCATAAGTTTGCACCTATGCTTTTGCACAAATTCAATGTACAGTGGGGTGCCCGCAATCCACCCAGGCGCGCCCTCATCCCGTCCAATGAGTACTAGCATCGCGACGTCCCAGCTTCTTACCAAACCGAGATTACCTCTTCGCCTTATTCGACCGTGCGCCCCTCTCTCTACCATTCCTCTGCCGCCGCGCGTAAAGGACTTTCCTGAGCTCCGCTTTATGGGCTCCAAACACCGCCTGCTTCCCTGGATTCACACGGTACTGGCCACCTTGGATTTTGAAACCGCAGCGGATCCTTTCGTCGGCAGCGGCTCAGTCAGTTACCTTCTCAAGGCAATGGGCAAGCGCGTCATAGCCTCTGACTTCCTTAATTTTCCAGCCACGCTGGCCACCGCGACAATCGAAAACAGTTATCTCCATCTCGACGGCCCAGCTCTCAAGACACTTCTTAACCCAGTCAAGAATCCTCCAAATTTCATCGAGCGTACCTTTTCTGGCGTGTTTTACACCCGGCCAGATCTCCGCTTCCTCGATCGCATTTCGCACACTATCGAGAACCTCGATCATCCCTACCGACAAGCCATCGCCCGCGCAGCACTTTTTCGCTCTTGCCTTAAGAAACAGCCGCGCGGCGTATTTACGTTCACCGGCAATCGCTATAATGACGGACGCCGTGATCTCCGCCTCTCCATCGAAGAACATTTTCTTGAGCAAATCGAAGTCTTCAACGCCATCGTCTTCGATAACGGCCGGCGCCATACTGTGCGACGTGCCGATGTATTCCAATTGAAGCCCCGCGGCGTTGACCTTGTGTACCTCGATCCGCCCTACGTCCCGCGGGCAGATGACAACTGCTATGTGAAACGCTATCACTTCCTTGAAGGGCTCTCCTGTTATTGGCGCGGACTTGAGATCATGAAAGAAACCAAAGTAAAAAAAATCACCAAACCATTCACGCCCTTCAGCTATCGCCGCACAGCCATTGAAGCCTTTGAGCGCTTGTTTCATCGATACAGGAACAGCACCATCGTTCTCTCATACAGCTCGAACGGGTTTCCGCATAAAGAAGAGCTCGAGAAAATGCTCCGCCGCTACAAAAAAGACGTGCACACATACGAGAAACCCCATCGATACCACTTTGGAACACACCAGGCCGTTGAACGCGCCGAAGTGAACGAGTACCTCATCGTAGGCAAGTAATGGAGCTGGTCTCCCAAAGCATCCAGGACATACTTTCCACACTTCAACCGCTTACCGTTGACTGGCAGGACGACACGTCCCGACGCGTCATTGATGAAATCCAGGCAATGCCCGTGAAGAAGGTCTATGCCGCGGCTGATATCCGGGTTCTCCTCGATAAACACTTTGATGACGGACTTCTTATTTGCCGCCTCTTTCTTGGATTCTCCAAGGATCATTTCATGCCGGCTCTCCGCCAGGCCCTCGGGAAACAGTCTCTGGGGACCACGATATACCGTAAAAATAAACCCGCTTTCCTCGATGCGCTTCTCAGTCTCGGGCTTCTTGAAGCCATGGCAGAGCAAACGAACCGTGTCCCATTGTGGAGCGACATTCTGGTTGAGCGGCTCCGCAGCGGCAGGGGAAGCGCCATCAGCGGCCAGAAACGAGGCAGGAGCGTCGAAAACTTTGCGGAGGCCATCGTCAAGAAGGTTTTTGGGAGCCGCTATTCATCACGTTGTAATTTCACTGGCCCTCGCAACAAAACAGCAAAATGCGATTTTGCCATTCCCTCGAAATCGGATCCGAGAATTCTAATCGAGTCCAAGGGCTACGGTGCCACCGGCTCCAAGATGACCGACGTGATTGGTGACATCGAAAAAAATAATCGCTGCCAAGCGACCAGATACAGCCCTTCTGTTTTTTACAGACGGCCTGACCTGGAATCAGCGCCGCAGCGACCTGAAGAAAATCGTCGAATACCAGAACGCCGGCGATATTACGCGCATTTACACTTATGCAATGGCTGATCAGCTGGAAGCTGATCTCCGACAGCTTAAAACCGAGAGCGGCCTTGAAGAACACCCATGAGCATCATCCACGTTAATCAGATCAAGCATCACGTAACACGCCTGTTCAATGATCTGATCGACCTCATCGATATCACCAATCCGTCACAACGGGAAGATTTTCTCTTAACCCGCGGCCTCGCGGCTTATGCCGTCCATTTTCTCTCCGGTGTGCCAGCTGCGACGGCTGCGCGCGCCGTAACCGACGGGGGCGGTGACAATGGCATTGATGCCATTTATTTTGACGAAACCAACCGCCGCCTCTACCTGGTCCAATCAAAATGGATCAAGAATGGTTCAGGGGAACCGGACAACGGAGAGGTAAAGAAATTCATCGGCGGGATCCATGACTTGTTTAACATGGAATTCACCCGCTTCAATGCCAAAGTCCAGTCCATGGAACCGGTTATAGAACAGGCCCTGGATGATCCAAATACCCGATATGAAGTAGTCCTCGCCTATACCGGAACCAGCACGCTCGCTGAACCGTCTCGACGCGACCTTGAAGATCTCAAAAAGGAAATGAATGACACCAGCGAAGTCCTATTCACCACCGTCCTCAATCAAAGTGGCTTGCACAGCTCCCTTGTTTCAAGCGCGGTCGGCGAGCCCATCAATCTTCAGATAGGCATCAAGGAATGGGGCCGCAAACCCAACCCGCATGAGGCTTTTTATGGCCAGGTATCAGGCGACCAGATTGCCGAGTGGTGGTCCAAATACCGCACCCGCCTCTTTGCACGGAACCTCCGCAGCATGTTGGGGGAAACAGACGTCAACGCTGAAATAAGACAGACTCTCGAACAACGGGGAGAGGCGTTCTGGTACTTTAACAATGGAATCACGATAGTCGCCTGCCGCGCCCAGCGAGCAATGGCCGGCGGCGCGTCGAGAGATTTTGCCACGTTTCATTGCGACGACATCAGCGTCGTCAATGGCGCGCAGACAGTAGGAACCATTGGTAAATTCGCCGAAACGTTTCCCGATAAATGCGCCGAAATCCTTGTTCCGGTCCGCATCATCGTTCGAGGCGATGATGTCGGCTTCGGAGAAGAAGTCACGAAAACCAACAACCGCCAAAACCGTATCGAAAATAGGGATTTCGTTTCCCTTGATCCCGAGCAATCACGCGTCCGAAGCGAACTCGCCATTGATGGAGTCGACTATCAGCTCGTCCGCAGTGAATCAGTCACGAGAACTGCCAACAGTTTCGACCTCGTCGATGCGACGACTGCCTTAGCCTGTGCCTCTGGCAAGGTCCGCCTTGTCGTCCAGCTCAAACGCGAAATCGGTAAACTGTGGGAAGACGTCTCCAAAGCTCCTTATAAGGAGCTCTTCAATCCCGACGTCCCCGGTCTTTATATTTGGCGTGCTGTACAGGCACAACGCCGTATCGACGAAGCTCTTGAATCCCGCGGCAAGCGGGGAGGGTCTGTTAACACCAAGCGTAAACCTATTGCAACTCATGGGAACAGAATTATTGCGGCACTGGTTTTCGCTTCCCTCCCCACATCGCGCTTTAGGGATCCTGCGTTTGATTATGCGGGGGCCGCCTCTTCCAGCGTCATTATGCCGCTCGTCGACGACAGACTGGAAAAGCTCGTCGCCCAATTGAAAAGCATTACTCTAACTCCATCATTCCGACACTTTTCAAAAACCAACAAAAATGTGACCATCTCGTGAAAAATATTCGGACAGAAGCACCACCCTTTGACTCTGGCTGACTTTGACATCAAACAAAGGGTCGGGATTCTTTTTCTGTAACCGTGCGCGCAGAAAACTTAAGTGGACCATCCGGTTTTCTTGACGCTTGAATCGAGCAGCCGCCGGCAACAATTCAGAAGCCAGCGCACCCAGAAAGCCGACATTAAAAGAGCCAAAGCCTTGGCTTCGCGGCTCGATTGACCCAAGGAGATGACCATGAAACGTATTAGGGTAGCTGACCTGCCTGAGTTTGATACCGCACCCTATCTTGGTAGCGAAGCGGCGATTGCCGCTTATCTGACCGACGTTCTTGAGGCGAACGATCCGGCCTTGTTGGCTTCCGCGCTGGGCGACATCGCCCGCGCTCGTGGCATGAGCGAGATTGCCAAAGCATCTGGCCTCACCCGTGAGGCGCTCTACAAAGCGCTGCGCCCCGATGCTCAGCCGCGCTTCGATACCATCAGCCGTGTCTGTGCGGCCTTGGGTGTGCGCTTGGTCGCGCAGGCTGTCCATTTATAGTTGGTTGTCTTCACCACGCTCGCGCAGGATTTATAAAATGAACGAATACGGTAATGACATGAGCCCCTATCGGGCAGCTGGAGAACTTGCAGGGATCACGAGTCTCGTCGATGCGTTCTACGCAAACATGGATACCTTTCTTGAAGCCCGTGTGATTAGGAAGATGCATCCCGAGGATTTAACCGAGTCGCGGAAAAAACTCACGTACTTTCTATGCGGAGTGCTCGGTGGCCCTCGGCTGTATATCGAGCATTACGGCGGGGTCAACCTCCCTGATTTTCATAGCCAATTCCCAATTGGAACGTCCGAGCGAGACGCATGGATGCTCTGCATGCAACATGCGATTGCTGTTCAGCCCTATGAGGCATCGTTTAAAGAGTATTTACTAGCTCGATTGTGGATTCCAGCGGAAAGAATCAGGCTGGTCAATGAGATGGGAATCTAACAGTTTTCTGGAGAGTGGCGCATGCTCCGCGTTACCTTCTTTCAATGGATAGCCCGGCTGAATCCTCCACTGCACACGTTGTCTTAGTTTCTCATTTCACTTTCGAGGGTAGCCTGGTCGATCCTCGATTGCGCGCGTCGAACGAGCACATTCCTATCGTGCGCGTTCCGCGAGCAGGAGGACGACCAGGCTGCCCTTCATAATCCTTCCCAGGCCGCGCGTTGCGCGAGCACAGAAGATCATCAGGCTCCATCCCCTCCTCTGTT
>JAKDNQ010000254.1 GCA_030456405.1 Nitrospira sp. | reverse complement strand
TCGGTTTTCTAGTCTCCTCCGCTCGGAGGAACGACGCCTCAGCTGCATCCTGGCCTTGCGCCTTCCCGATCACGCCATTTGATTATCAATTCGCTTCTTCACCTATGATGTGACCTCTTCGATTCGTAACTTCTCTCCCTCTTCATTCTTCTCAGCAAGCAGACCAGTTGCCTTCCACTGCGCGCGTCTTTTTCACCCGCCCACCCACTGGCACGCCGAGACGTGCCATCAGCCCGGGCGAGGGCCTTTCGATTCTCTTTACCTCTCGTTAAGGGAGTGGCCGAGGCTGCCCTTTACTGCGCGCATCGAACGAGCACATTCTTATCGTGCGCGTTCTGCGAGCAAGAAGGGCACCTGGCCGCTCCCTCTCCATCCTTCCAAGGCCGCGCGTTGCGCGAGCAAGGAGACAACCGGTCTGCTTGCATATTTTTTACTCGTGCCGGAGCACAGCCAACGGTCGTTGGCCGAGAATTCGGTAGGTGCTGGCAAATCCCACAATCAGGGTCAACAACATCGTAAGGAAGAGGCCGATGCCAAGTACTCGTGGATGGATGGTCCAGGGAAGGTCGAACACATACCGAACCAGGGCCCATGCCAGGATGCTTCCAAGGGATAATCCAATGATCCCTGCGACGGCGCCCAATAAGACGTACTCCATGGCAAAGGCTCGCGCAATCAGGCTGCGGGTCGCGCCGAGCGCTTTGAGAATGACCGATTCATAGAGACGCCTGTAGCGTGTCGCTGCCAGTGCCGCCGCCATGACCAACCCGCCGGCCACCACACAAAAGAGCGCGACCGCCCTGATTGCCAGAGAGAGACGATCAAGTACCCGCGCAAACCCATCGAGCACGTCGCCGATATGGATGGCGCTGACATTTGGAAATGAGGCGACGACTGCCTGCTGCAACGGGACTTCTTGCGCTGCTGAGACCCGCACCGTCCCCACATAGGTAAACGGCGCCCCGGCAATCGCGCCTGGGGACAAAATCATATAAAAGTTCGTCGAAAAATTTCCCCACTCGACTTTTCGGATACTGCTCACTTCCGCCGATACCGTGGCCCCTTGAATGTCGAACTCCACGATTGAACCGATCGTGAGACCTAAATGCATAGCCGCGTCTTCTTCCACTGATACCTGTGGGGTCGAAAAAACTTGCCCAGGCTTCCACCATTCCCCTTTGGTGATCGTATTGTCTTTCGGGAGCCGATCGAGAAAGGTCAGAACATACTCGCGGGTGAAATACCACTGTTTCCCGCGACCCTCGTTTCCTTCTGCGCGTTTCTCGTCTTTCTCCCCGGTTTCGTCAAATGTGATGACCTTCCCATCGATCGCGTGGAGACGCGAACGCACCAGCGGCGTGAGCGCGGGGTGTGCGCCCTCGGCTTGTCGATCAATGAGCGACACGAATCCCTGAGCTTGATCGGGCTGAATATCGATGAAGAAAAACGTCGGGGCATCCGCCGGTCGATTGTCCTGTATTTGGCGGAGCAACGCCTGTTCTACCAACGACACAGTGACAATCGCCATCACGCCGATGCCGATGGCGACCATGATTCCAGTGGCCTGGCTCCCCGGCCGCACGACATTGCCCAAGGCGTAGCGAAGACTTAAGGCGCGAGGCAACGGCACCCAGTTCAGTCCTCGCACGAACGCCTGCGCACAGATAAAAAGAACCGTAATGGCGAGAGAGATCGCCCCGATAAACAGAAGGCCGATCGACCACGAACCGGCTTGCCACACCGACAGTGCGCAAAGTCCGAAAATGATCACTCCGGCCGTGCCGACATTCCATCCATCGGTCAGCCCCCATCGTACCCACCACCGCGACACAGCAGTCTCCAACCCGATGGTTGACTGTTCTGCATCGCGACGGAAAATGGCGCCCGGGTGAATATCTCGAATCTTCAACAATGGCCAGAGCGTAAACAGTAACGTCGACAAGAGTCCCAGCAAGGCTCCTTTCAGTAAGGGCCAGATCGAGGACTGCGATAATTCGGAAGACACGCCGAGTTGATCGAGGATGTCTGAAGCGAAGAGGGCAGCGGCGAGAGGAGGGAGCCCTCGTTCGAGTGCGATTCCCAACAGGATGCCGGCCAGACTTCCGACGGATCCCAGGAAGATCGCTTGTGCCACATACGTGGAGACGACCGTGGCCGAATCCGCGCCGATTGCCTTTAAGGTTGCGATCGTCCGCAACTTGTCCCGCAAAAATGCATGAATCGAGGTCCCGACACCCAGTCCGCCTATGAATAGCGCGGTGAGACCGATCAGTCCGAGATAGCGCGAGAGTTGTTCGAGAAATTGCTTCAATTGTGATTGGGATGCGCGATAGCTCGTGACGCGCGCGGAATCTGCTGCTAATCGGTCGCGCAACTCGGAGAGGAGCGGGTCCAACGGCATCGTGGGAGGTGTTTTTACAAGATAGCGTTCTCGAACGCGGCTTCCAGGTTTGATCAGCTCAGCGGTTAATAACCCCTCTTGTGCAATCAATACACGAGGGCCCAAGGTGAACGCGTTGGCCATTCGATCCGGCTCGGTCCGCACGACGCCCGTGATCAGAAACATCGCCTGACCGATCTTCAATCGATCTCCGACCGAGAGGCCCATCCGAATCAGCAGCGACTCCTGGACCACTGCGCCAAAACACGATGGTCCACCGCATCGGCGTTCATCCGGGTGGAGCAGGACATCGAGTGCTTGCGCCGAATCGAGTCGAATCGATCCATACAGGGGGTACGCCGATTCGACCGCTTTCAGTTCGATGATCTGGGTCGATTGGGTCATGAACGGCCCAGCGGTTTGGCGCGCGGCCATCGCCACCAGCTCGCTCACATGGGTGAAGACTATCTCGCGCGTACCCAGCGAGTTCAGCACTGCTTGCCCGTCCAGACTCAAGGGCCGAGCCAGACGAATTTCGAGATCGCCGCCTAACAGTCCTCGCGCTTCCTTCGTGACGGCGCGTTCCATATGGGCGCCGAAGAGCGAGACTCCGACCAAGGCACCCACACCGATCGCGATACAGGCGAAGAAATAGAGAAAGTGCCGCCAGGCTCCACGGGTTTCACGCCAGGCCATCTTGAAAATAAAGCGATTCACAGGGGCGGCTCTGTGACTCGAGGATCTGGGTCGGTGAGGCGGTCGGATTCGATGCGCCCGTCGCGCAATGAAATCACGCGCTCCATTGACGACGCGATGGAGTGGTCATGCGTGACCAAGACCAAGGTGGTTCCATAGTCGCGATGAAGGGACTGGAGCAGCTGCATCACGTGCTGTCCCGTGGCGGAATCCAAATTACCGGTCGGCTCGTCTGCCAGCAGAATTGGCGGGTGACAGGCAAAGGCTCTCGCCACCGCCACCCGCTGTTGTTCGCCTCCTGAGAGTTGGACAGGATAATGATGGAGTCGTTCTCCAAGGCCGACGGTATTCAGCAGATCCATCGCGCGATCTTGGGCTGTGCGCATCCCTGCCAGCTCCAGCGGCACCAAGACGTTTTCCAGCGCCGTGAGGGTCGGAATAAGATGAAAGGATTGAAAGATGTAGCCGATATGATCGCGACGATACCGCGCCAAGGCACTCTCGCGCATCGTCGAAATCTCCACGCCGTTCAACGTGATGGAGCCGGACGTTGGCCGATCAAGCCCCGCGATGAGGCCAAGCAAGGTGGACTTCCCGCTTCCGGATGGGCCGACGACGGCCACGCGCTGCTTATCGGGAATGTCAAGCGTGAGATCGTCGAGGATGGTGATTTGATGGCCGCCTCCGGCCAAGCGCATCGTCAGGTGAGACAGGGTAATCATGTCGTCGGTCTAGCTCCAGCAATATTGTCCAGGTGAAGGATGTGTATATTATACTGGATGACGATGCGCGACTCATGGATTCTCACAAAACTATTTTCCTGCCTCATCCTCTGCTTGCTCCTGGTCTGTGGGCATGACCAAATTGATGCGTCCGCCGCTCAATCCCCCTCGTCGAGTCCCCTGCGCGAGGGCACGGGATTACAGCCGGACACAAAGGAAGTGGCGCCGTCGGACCAACCGAAGCGGCCCGTCTCCGGCGGACGCCGGAGCATTGTCGCCTTTGGCAACAGCCTGACGGCCGGATTAGGCGTGCCGCCGGATCAATCGTACCCCGCACATCTCCAACGGAAATTGGATGCAACGGGCTATGCCTATCGGGTTGTGAACGCGGGAG
>JAKDNQ010000253.1 GCA_030456405.1 Nitrospira sp. | reverse complement strand
ACAATATGAAGAATACCACCCTCACCAAGAGAGAGTACTGCCACTATGCCGGACGATGTAGAAGATAAGAAGGTTCATGTCGCAGCCAAGTCGACGAGCGTCCCATCACGGAAACCAGCCGACGGCGATCTTACGTGCAGCGAATCCCAGATTGAGGACATTCTCTCTGAGGGTGAGTCCAGCAAGCCGACGAGCAAGAGCGACAAGGGTCTACATGCGAAACGTCAGCTGAAACCCGCGCGGTAAAACTTCCGGAGTGAGGCGACGCCTGTTACTGCCAGACCTGACGAATCTTAGCTGATTGTGCAGAAAGCTCTTGCCTGCTTTCCTTCGCTCCTCGCCATCGTCGCATGTGACACATGTGGGAACGGCTAATGATTATTGGCAGGGAGTGTAATCTGTGCTGAAAGTGCAATAGGGGAGCGGCTACATGACCGAACGCACGAATGCCGTGAGGCTTCGGTGGCCTCTTCCAACCCACGACTATTGGTCCACTCCCTTCGCCGAATCGTTGCTGCAGCATCTGGATCTTCGGGTTGGAACCTCCATTCTTGATATCGCATGCGGCCATGGGATTCCGGCGTTCTATTTAGCTGAGCAGGTGGGACCCCCGGGGCAGGTCCTGGCCATCGATCTCAGTAGGCATCAGATCGAGCGCGCACGCGCGATCCAAGGCGCGCAACTTCCATGGCTTCGGTTCGAATGCCTGGATATGCGTGCATTGCCTCAGCACGTGCCTTGTTTCGACCGCGTCACCGGTAATCTCTCTGTTATGTTTTTCCGCCCGAATCGGTTCGAAGCCGTTCAGGGATTGGTGGAACATCTCAAGCCGGGAGGCCAACTGCTGTTGACCTTTCCTTCACTCGGTACATTCGAGTCGCTTTGGCGTCGGATCGACCAGGAGATGGCGGTTGGTGGCCTCTCGGCGGAGCGTCGTCGGTTGGAAGCCTATCTTGCCGAACGTCCGTCAGCCGTAGACGCTCGTGGATGGCTGGATCGGCTTCATCTCTCGCGTATTGTCGTAGCCGAGTATCCGTTGGAGGTGGCGATCGTCGCTGGCCAGGCATTTCTTCACCATCCGCTGCTCCGGAGTGGTTTTCTCGATGATGTGTACGAATGCTTTGAGGATCAGGGAGTGGCGGATGAGGTGATGATAAGAGTCTCGGAAAATGTCGGAAGCTTCACGCCGCTCATTGCACAGCGATGTGTGTTGTCAGGGTGGAAACTCTAGCCCATCAGGGCCTGTAGTGTTGCACTTGGAGTTAGAACTCAAGCTGCGAAGGAATCGTCAGCTCAGTGATGCTTGGTTAACACCGGTATCCGAGTTCTGCGATGTACATGTCCACGCCGAGACTAGACGATTCGTACAACCCGGCATCGGAGAAGTGTTGGATACGAAAGCCGGCAGCGGTGTGTGAAAATGGACTGACTTGAGCCCTCAAGGTTGCGACTTTGAGCAGGATCCCCGAAATCTTACACGCCGAACGGCTTGCCGGTGTAATGGGTCTGAGGCTGCGCGACAGATTGAGAGTTGTTCCCTAGACACAGTGAATGTGAGATGGGAGAGGTGTGATAAAGCAAGAAGGGGCGCTTCGATTGAAGCGCCCCTTCTACAGCTTGTTGGCGCTGTGTCAGAAGCGACCGCGTCCGCCGCGATCGCCACCACCGCCGCCGCCGAAACGACCACCACCGCCTCCACCGCCACTGCGGGGTTCCTGTGGCTTGGCTTCATTGACAGTCAAGGGACGTCCATCCATTTGTGAGCCGTTCAACGCGGTAATCGCGGCTTTGGCTTCTTCTTGTGTGGCCATCTCGACGAAGCCGAAGCCTCGTGATTGCCCGGTGAACTTGTCCGTGATCACACGCGCAGACTCGACGGTGCCGTGCGCCGCGAAGAGGGTGGTGAGTTGTGATTCAGTTGCCGCATAGGGCAACCCGCCGACATAAAGTTTTGAACCCATGGGGGTTCCTCCTTCTGAAATTGATATTGATTGAGACTCGAGAACACATACACGAGGGGAAGGGACGGGCCGAAGACGCGAACAGTGCAGCGACTTGGATCGAGCTTCCGGTCAGATTCTCGGTAACAACAATATCGGTGATGGGCCGTTCCATTCGCTGTTTCATGCGAGACCCGCCGCGTGAAACGAGGATATCCTAACAGAGGCGCAGGTGAAAAGCTATAGACACTGGTTTGCTACATTGTGAAATGTCTGCCCGACGAAGGACGGATTATATGCGAGGGCGAGGATTGAGGGTGTCATGTGGGGCGAGAAGGGCGGAAGACCGGCTTATACGTTCGCATTGCCGGTGGGGCCGGGGCCCGGCCAGATGAGATACGGCGGTCTCTTCATCGTCTCCGCTGATTGTGGGTAGAGCCGTTGGGCATAACTGTAGGCGTCTTCTTGTGCAACGAGGCACGTGGCTGCATCGAGATGGTTGGAGATGATGCGGAAGGTTCCGTGGTCATCTGCTGCGATGGTTGCCGTATAGAGGGCACAAGAAAAACTTCCTTCTTTTGAGCAGGCCGTGCTGATCAAGAGGTGCGATCCGTCTGGAAACGTGATGATGGGGTCCACGTTGGTACGGCTCATACATATATTCCTTCCGTCACGTGTTTGATTTCACACAACTTGGCTTGCGTAGGGGGTGACATACAGTCTGAGGAGGTGTCCATCCCATTCGGTTCCTTCAAGGGCGACGACAGCGTGTAAGGCCTGTTCACCGGACCCCATTTCCACGAATCCATACCCGGCAGACATTCCCGTATGTTTAAATCTGACAACGTACGCCCTGGCAACGAGACCGTACGTAATGAAGAGGCCGCGTAACTCGCAGTCCGAAACCCTGTCTGGAAGTCCTCCCACATATAGGACTCGTTTGCCCATCGTGATGTCCTTTGTCATGTATCAGTCCGTTCGAGTCAGCGACAACGGCTGCACTGGCATTCACTGTCTGTCTACCGACTTCTACCTGTCGGGGGAGACACACGTAGCACGGTTGAATGATGTCCAGCGGCTTTTTTAAGAGCCGTGTGTGTGGAACAGAGCTGAAACTAGAGCATTGATCGCGCAGAGTTTAGTGGGAGGGGAGTGAAGGCGCGAGACATATGGTCGTGACCCAGCTACATCTGAACGTAGATTAACAGAGACCGGCTGGTATAGCGAACGTGTCAGTTTCCTCGGTCATGTCAGTATTTGGCGGAGAGGGAGGGATTTGAACCCTCGGTAGAAGTTTCCCCCTACGGCAGTTTAGCAAACTGCTGCCTTCGGCCACTCGGCCACCTCTCCCCTAGTCTCAGTTCTATGCGGGGTTCCCAATCATCTTCAACGCGGGTCGATGACCATAGGAAGGCCTGCAAGCGAAGCAATGATCTTACCCTAGGCTAGGAGGGAGGTACAAGCAGTTTCAAGGTAGATCAAGGAAAACTCTCGAAGAAGACAGAAAGACTCACAGACCTAGGGGCTTAGTCCATGGAAACACGATGGGTTTTTTCGCAATCTCAACAAGAGAGGATGAGAGGATACGTGCCCATTGGCCTGCCTGCTTCATATTGTGTGTGGTGTTATGGCCCCATGACGGTAAGGGAAGGGGGTGAGTTTGCTGCTCCAATGCAGCCGCTTGTCTGCCGAAGGAGGTCGTGTTGGCGACGTGTGTCGAATAACGGAGTTCAACATGGCTGAGTCTGACCACTCCGCTGACTGACAACATGTGTAACGCGGTTTGTTTTTGCTTCCTGTGTGCTCTGCGCAACTTGATATATTGGATGGGGGAAGAGAAAACGTGCATCGTGTTTTCCTCCTCTGTTGACGTAAGATGGAATTTTTCACATCCAAAGTAATCGACCGAGGTCTTCATCGAGTCCGCGTGGGCGCTGGCACTGAGAACAGCGAGCGAAAAGTCCGCCAGCTTGCGTGTGTATGCTCCCACGAAGCACGAGCTGGTACTTATGGCTTCCGCAAGAGGGACAGGCTTTACCGTTTAGCTCTCGACGAATGACCCCGATCTTCCCGATCTGTTTGTGCATCGATTTGCCCTCCCAAACATCATACTCATATAGCATGCTCTTGAGCGTGATATTGGGTCAGGGCGGAAACTTTGAAAATACCGAAGAGGTAGGTGAGGCCGAACTAAAGTGGGGGCAAATGTCGAGAAGAAAAACCTCGATCAATGAGACAGTAATATAGTCAGATTTCAC
>JAKDNQ010000252.1 GCA_030456405.1 Nitrospira sp. | reverse complement strand
TGTCGGACTCCGACGGAGACGGTGCGAATCGAGTTCCCCAGGGGTTGTTCGCTACTTGCAAGGTAGAAGGTCGAATCTTGAATGACTTGGTTGAGAAGGGAAGACAGGCAGGCTTCCGTGACCTGCCCTTTCAACTGCTCGATGACTTCTGGGCTCGCGCCGAATAGGTCGTAACGCGCCGATCCGTTGGATGTGGCGGTGTAGTGCTTGATCTGTCCATCCCATCGTTCCATTTCAAGCGACATCTGGGCGCCATAGTCATAGTTGAGTGAGATGAACGGCGCCAGTGTAAACATCGACGCGCTGACAAGTAAGCTTCGCCAGGCCGCTTGGCCGGCATGAGGTTCTACAAGATTATCGATCGCCAGTCGTACTGTGACACGAGCCTGGTTCGTCTCCGGTTGCGTGTAGCCTGATTGATAATGTTGAGAGAAGAGACGAGTGGCTTCGATGGCGCCGAGTACTTGCCGCTCGAGGATTGCGGGCGGAGCGATCGACGAACCGTTGTGGGTGACCCGTATCGTTTCAAGCAAGAGGGGCATTCGCGCATCGGTGGCCACCGTGGCGCGGGCAGGGGATGCGGTATCCGTGGAGGGGGCTAGTTCGATCCGATGGGAACAGCCGATTCCCAGACTGAGTGTCATGGCGAGCACGCTGCCGATCAATGGTCGTGAAAAAATCTGGCCCGTCATCTCGCCTCCTCCTGATTTAAAAAAAGAATGAGAAGCCGCCAAAGGGTAGGCTGGCATTGAGTCCGATGTTTGGATACTGTGTGCCGGCATTGGAAATATGATGGAAGCGATAACCGACGTTGAGTGCGGCTCGGTCGGTCAGGAAGTAGGAGACTCCGAATCCAGCCGTTAAGACGAAATTGAATTGGCTCGACTCTTCCGGGATCTTTCCTGCGAGATCGGTCCAAAAGGGACCTCCGGCGAATTCGGCATAGGGCCGGATGCGATCCCATCCGCCGAACATATATTTGATTTTCGGGGTGAAGCCGAGGCCGTGTGTAAGAAACGGTTCCTGGAATTGGATATAGACCATCTCGGCGCCGATCGAGACCTGCCCTCGATACCATCCATCACCCACTGGATCAGTCACGGTCATCATCCAGGAGGGCATGAAGGCTGGGCCTTGCTGTTTGGTGCTGTGATCCTGTGTGAGCCGATGGGGGAGCATATAGCCCGCAGTCAGTCCGACTTCTTGGGTGCCGACGGTGATGATCGGTGCGCGATCTGCGGCATAGGCGCTGGTCGTCATCATGAGCGACCCGAGAGCCAATACCGTGAGGACTCGAGCAAGTAATGGCATGCGATATCCACGTCAATATCCTGTCGGCAATTTTTATGGTGAATCTTAAAGCAACAGGGTGACGCTTCAAAGATAACAGAGGATTGAGTTCTGTCCAGAAATATGCAGAGTTCTCATTTGCAGAAAGTGAAAGAATACTGGACAGCTGGTGAATAATGTTCGGCGAGGCAGGAAGGTGAGAGAGAGCGCAGTCGATTACGTAAGCTTGGTGAGAGAGGCCGAGTCGGTTTGCAACTCGGGTAGCCGGTATCGCAGGTCGAGAGCCACCACACGTTCAAGACAGCGTCGTGCCGAAACAGGATCCTGACGGGTGTCATACAGCGTGGCAAGGAGTCGGAGCACCGCGGCTTCGGCTGGTTCATTGCCCAGCTTGATGTAATGTTCTGAGGCATTGTTGAGACAACGCTCGGCTTTAGTCAGGTCGCCATGATCGAGAAAGCACTTGCCGAGCTGGCAATAGGTCACCGCCAGTCCTTCTTCATTTCCGACAACTCGATGATGATCGAGGGCCTGCTTGAACGACGTGACGGCCTGCTCCCACTGCCCTTCGCGTGCCTCTTGCAGCGCGAGGTTGTTGTAGAGGATGCCCAGCGCGCGGTCGTCATTCAGTGTGCGCAGGAGATCCAGTGCTTCAAGGTAATAGGGGTGGGCTTTTTCCGGATGATCTGCCCCAATGTGAAGATTGCCGAGATTCACCAGCGTGTGGGCAATGGCCTGTTGATCCCGCTCCGTGCGTTGGATCGTGAGGACTTCCCGATAGTAGGCTTCAGCCCGATCCATGTCGTCCAAGAGTGCACAGACGTTACCGAGATTGCCGAGCGAATCGGAGAGGGCACGGTAATCCTGGACTAGGCGATCGTCTGCGACTGCTTGTTCGAAAGCTGCCTTGGCTTGCGCCAATTGACCTCGGTGGAGAAAAATCCGCGCGCGATGTTTGTCGTCGTCCGACATCGTCGAGCCGTAAGGGGTTAGGGGTGAGGCGTCAGGGGTGAATTAGTCTCCGCCCTTAGGCGTGTCTTTTCGAAACTCGACTTGAATCTCATCTTCCTCATCGAGCCCCAATCCATCACGAAATGATCCATAGAGTTCGGTGATGTAGTCGATATCACGCTGGTCTTTCGCTTCACGGGAGACGAGGTATGATTCACAGAGTCTCATGCCTGTCTGAAAGTGGTGGGCAATGGTTTCTTCCGTCACCTGCTGCCAGGTGATGAAGATACAGAAGGCTTGGAAGGAATGAGCTTGCGGGAAGCGAGCGGCGAGAGCGAGCAAGCCTTCATAGGCCTCGCGCGCCGTCGGTCCGGCGTTGGAGGAAAAAGTGTCCTCGAGCTCTACGGCTGTATCCCAGTCGGAGCCCAACTCGGCTTCGGCTTGCCGGAATGTGTCTTGGGCGGCAAGTGCAGCGTCGAATTGCATGTGAAATTACTCCAGACGCACATGTTTCTCAATAATACGAATCCTGGGATCGCTCAATTTTTCCTGTTCCGGAATGCTCGTTTTCTGGTGCAGTATGAGCTTGATCCAACATGCAGACAGGGCGGTCTTATTCTCTAGCATCTGGCGCAACTTATCGAGGTCAGATGCATCTGATGTGCTGGTTTTATATTTGATTTCACAAACCCAGAGGATTGGCCATCTGCCACTTTTCAGATTGTCTGTGGTGTTGTTCGCATCATCCCAGACCACGATGTCGGGGTGTGCATATGACTTTTCGGAAAGTAAGACATAGGGTTCGCACGTGATTCTGGAAAACTCATGTTGGTTCGGATAATCAGAATGGCGTGCTTCCAGGTCACATTTTTTGCAGGCAGTTAGAACTTTGCTGAGGCGAGAGAACAGGTCGCATTGTATGTCAATCTCCTGTAGCCAATGTAACGGTTTGCACGCCCATTCTTTCACAAATGTATCCACAACCTGTCCCATCAACTCGCAAATCTGTTTCTTTTCCTGGTCGTTCATCAGGTGAGCGCAAAGTATTGTTTGTCGCTTGCAGTATATACTACTGAGAGATCGTCCCCCAGTGTTATCGATCGCTTTCTTTTCGCGCGTTTACTTTCCTTCCTGCGACTCGTTAGACTGTGATTGACTAATACGATGGCCACCGAAATCCCCTTGTACCGCGAACCAATTGAGTCTGTACCGACCGATCCTGTCGATCAGGTTATCCGCTATCACGTCCAGACGAAGCACTATTTCAACCGCTATGCCCGCGCGCTTGGGTATCTGGATTGGGCCAATCAGCCTGATCCGTTTCGGCGGTTTGAAGGGGCGTCGCTCGTCTCGCTGCCATTGCTAAAGCCGGATGAAGACCCGGCATCGCCTCCTTATGAGGCCATCTACCAATCTGGGACGATTGCCTGCCGGCCTGTCAACGTGCGGACTCTTTCTCGGTTTTTTGAATTCGCTCTCGCATTGTCGGCTTGGAAGAAGGCGGGGGAGTCGGAGTGGGCGCTACGAAGTAATCCTTCGTCCGGTAATTTGCATCCGACCGAAGGCTATGTGGTTATGCCGCTGATCGAGGGACTTGATCTGAAACCGGGGCTCTATCATTATGCGCCCAAAGAGCATGGAATGGAGTTGCGCGCTGAATTTTCTGCTGAACAGATCGCTCGTCTACTGGCTCCATTTCCCTTCGGCGCATTCCTCTTTGGCCTAACCTCAGTGCATTGGCGGGAGGCCTGGAAATATGGCGAGCGGGCGTTCCGGTATTGCAACCATGATGTCGGTCATGCGATCGGTTCAGCGCGGATTGCGGCGGCGACGTTGGGTTGGAAGATGACATTGTTGGATGGCGCGTCACAGGAGACTGTGGCGTTGCTATTGGGGACCAATAGGGCAGAGGACTTTGCAGAGGTTGAACCAGAACATCCGGACTGTGTGGCAGTGATT
>JAKDNQ010000251.1 GCA_030456405.1 Nitrospira sp. | reverse complement strand
CCGACATTGAGAATGGTCAGGGCGTATTTAAGACCTCGACCAACTTCACCGATGACGTTTGCCGCAGGGATGCGGACATCGGCGAAGGTCATGTAGGCATTCTCAATGCCTCGGCATCCTTCGAACTGACATCGCTGTTGCACCCGGACACCGGGTGTTTCCATATCGAGGATGAAGGCGGTGTGAACCTGCTCGTCCGCGCCCTTGCCCTCTGGAACCGGGACCCAAACAGTTCGCCCGTCGTGCAGTACCCGCTTCGCCGGTACTCGTGCGATCAACGTGACATAGCGGGCGATGGAGCCGTTCGTACACCAGAGTTTCTCGCCGTTTACGACAAACGCCGTGCCGCTGGAATCCAGCACCGCTTCCGTTTGGATATTGGCGGCATCGGACCCTGTGATCGCTTCCGTGAGCGCGAATGCCGAGATGGCTTCTCGCGCCACGATGGGCAAGTACTTGCGTTTCTGCTCCTCGCTGCCGAACAGGAGCAACGGCATGGCGATCCCGATGGACTGCGGCACAGCAACGGTCAGCGCGAGAATGTTGCTCCAACTTGCCATGAGCATGAGCGCGCGTCCGTAGTTCGTATAGGAGAATCCAAGGCCCCCATACTCTGTGGGGATTTTCATGCCGAATGCGCCGAGTGCGAAGAGCCCTTTGAGCACGGAATCGGAAATCTTCGCCATCCGTTCGATTTCGTCCGGATCGACGTGTGTCTTGAGGAAGGTCTCCAGCTTCGGGCGGTACTCTTCCCAGACAGCTTGTTGTTCCGGTGATTCTTCTGGCGGGAGCAGCAGCGAGAAGTCAGGCCTTCCCACGAAAAGACCTGCCATGAAACTACGGCCGGTCAACCGCTCTCGGGCTTCTTCGATTCGTTCGAGGCCTTTGAAGAGGTGGGCCACAGGTTCTCCTTACGATGTAGCTTGCTGTACGAGGGGCCTCTCCTCCAGTTCCTCAAATCGGGCTGTGAAGTGGCGCAGGACCCGGGCCTCATAGATCAGGCTGAGACCATGAATCATTTCGCGCTGCCGGTTCAGCTCGATGATCGATTCTGCGACATAGGTGATCTGCATGTTCGTATAGACGCGCCGCGGAATGGCCAACCGAACCATCTCGAGTTCTGGATGGATCGTTCGCCCAGTCACCGGATCTTTTTTGCCAAACATCGCCGTGCCGATTTCGACGCCCCGGATCCCGTATTCTCGGTAGAGGTTGACGGCCAACGATTGGGCGGGAAATTGATCTTGCGGAATGTGGGGCAAGAACTCTTTTGCGTTGAGATACACGGCATGTCCCCCAATCGGTTTCAGGATAGGCACGCCTGCTTGATCGAGCAACTCTCCCAGATACCGGACTTGCCCAACACGGAAGCTAAGATAGTCTTCGTCCAGCACTTCGCGGAGCCCTCTGGCCATCGCTTCCAGATCACGGCCGGCCAATCCACCATAGGTCGGGAAGCCTTCGACCATGATGAGCATGTTGGTAATGTCCTGTGCCCACTGGTCATCGTTCAGGCTGAGGAATCCCCCGATGTTCACCAGGCCGTCCTTCTTCGCGGACATCGTGCAGCCATCACCATAGCTGAAGAGTTCCCGTGCGATATCGAGAACCGACGTGCCGGCGAACCCCGGCTCTCGCTCTTTGATAAAAAAACAGTTCTCTGCGAAACGGCAGGCATCGAAAAAGAGGGGAATATGGTAGCGGTCCAGCAGCGCCCGGGTCCGCCGGATGTTGTCCATCGATACCGGCTGCCCACCGCCACTGTTGTTCGTGATCGTCAGCATCACCAGCGGAATGCGGTCCCGTCCAACGAGATTGATCGTCTCCTCCAATCGGACCAAATCCATATTGCCCTTAAACGGCAATTCGCTGTGCGGGTCATAGGCTTCCTCGATCACCATATCCAGAGCCTGGGCTCCTTGATGCTCGACATTGGCGCGCGTGGTGTCGAAATGAATGTTGTTGGGGACGCACATGCTGGGCTTCACCACAGTGGAGAACAATAGATTTTCGGCCATCCGTCCTTGATGAGTGGGGATCACGTGCTTGTAGCCGAAGATAGAACGCACAGTTTCTTCGAGGTGATAATAGTTCTTGCTGCCGGCATAGGATTCGTCTCCGAGCATCAAGCCCGCCCACTGATTATCACTCATGGCCGAGGTGCCGCTGTCGGTGAGCAGGTCCACATAGACGCTTTCGGCCGGCACATGAAACAGGTTGTAGCCTGCCTCGCGCAGCAGGCGATCCCGCTCCTCGCGCGTGGTACGGCGGATCGGCTCCACCACTTTGATTTTGAACGGCTCGGATGGGAATTTCATGCGACCGACCTCTTGAACCGAACCAATTCCATCTTGAAGGCCTGCGGGCCTCCGTATTCGAAGACATACCGGGTCATGTCGAACAAGGGGGCCGGATTAAGATCGCGGATGAGATCCGGCTTCCAGGTGATTTCCAATTGATTGATCATGGTGATCGGCGTCGGGGTCCCGAACACGCCAAGCTGGGCCTGGCCATACGATTGGGAAAAGATCAGAATTTCGCCGTCGAACATGGCGGCGTTGATGTCTGGCGCTGCCCCTTGTTTCTTGTAATCTTCTTCGAAGCGCCGAAACGCAGGCGACCGTTCGAGCTCCTCACGAAACGCGTAGAAGACCTTGATTCCTGCGCGATGCTGGTCGTCCATGACCTGTGTGGCATCGGCCACAACCGATTCCTGCTGCAGTTGCTCCCGAGTCAGGACCAACAGACGCCGAATGATCACTCCGCGCTTGGCGGCTTCCTGATTGGCCAAGAGATAATTGGGGTACAAGGCTTCCCCTTTTTTCCAGATATTCCAGCGCTCCATAATCGCGTCGATGGAATGTTCAGCCGTCTGAACGAGCCGCACCGCCTCAGCGTTCGCCTCCGCCCCTTCATACGTCAACGTCTGTGTCTCTAGTTGGCGCAGTTCCCGCCCGATCGCTTCGACCTTGCGTGGAATGTACTTGGGGCTCTTTGGGACATGCAGCATGACATCGACAGCAGTCAGCGCCAGGGTCCAATATTCTTTGGCTGAGGACGGAGCCTTATCTTTTTGCGCAATCAGGAGAAGTTCCACTGGATTCTTGTCGAGGAGCTTGGCGATCTTGATGCAGAGCTCCGGTTTCGGAATCTTGAGCCCGCGTCGCATGAGATTTGCTTCCGGTTGAGCGATCCCGAGTTTCTTCGCCAGCGTGTAATCGCTGCTGAGATCGAACCGTTCCTTAATGGCCTCAAGATACGTTGAAATGTCCGACATGCATCGCTCCTCTTATTATTAAAAGCTATCCCGAACTTGTATGGGTTCGGGAAGAGATCATGCCGCGTGATGATGGATTTCGTGGGATTCGTGGTCCAGGGATCTTCTCCGTTCCAATCCCATCCAAAAGTTCTCGAGATAACCAAGGACGGTGTTTACGCCGTACCGAAAGTCATGCATTTCCTGGTCGGACATGCCCGCATTCGTCGTGCTCTGCACGGCGGCCACCGCATGCTCCATCGCTTCCTCATGGGTGAATTCGAGTTGTCGGTGAAACGTGAAATAGGTGATATCCATGTGAGGATAGCGAACAGTTTTCAGGGACGTGAGCCCAGGAATCAGGTGATCCCACATCGTAATCGCCATGTTCTCAAGACCGAAGGAAGCGCCCAGAGCCTTACAATGGTTCCCGTCGCTGTACAGTCGTTCCATCCCGTCGATATAGGCCCTGGTCGATGGGAGCATGGGCCGAGACATGGCCTCGTGCACGTCAATACCGATGGATCGTAAGAAGTCTCGATAGAGGAGTTCATGGCGAAGGTGGGTTTGTCCATCGCCCAACTCGGAGTACAAGACCTTGGTCAGTTCATCGGCCACCTTCTCGTCCTCGGTATTCACGAGCTGAGACACCAGGATTTGGGGAAAGAACCGGGCAAAGTTATAGAACTCGATCGCGAATTCTTCGAGTTCTTCATCAGTGAGGTCACCATGTTTGAAACGATCAAGATATGAATTGTTGATGGCCCTATGCCCGAGTACGAAGTTTCTCATCTCTAGGAAGAACGTCATAAGTCACCTCCGGATTCCACGCGGATGGGCCTTTGAGGGTCACTCCTGAAAGGTTACTTTGACTATGATGATATACTTTTTATATTGAACTATCAAATATATTTGTATTGTCTTGCCATAATATTACCAAGTAAAATAAATT
>JAKDNQ010000250.1 GCA_030456405.1 Nitrospira sp. | reverse complement strand
AGGGGCTCCTGTTCGTTTCCATACTGCTCACGAGCTATCTTCAACACTTGCCCCTTGGTATAGGCGCACAGTTCGCCGGTAAGAATAGTACCGTTTCTGTCGAGGTCTGCGGCGCCTCCCAAGCCTTTGAGTAAGTGATAGGTAAATAGCCCATGCCGGCCCGGGTCATACATATGAGTTTCCTGGGCTGCCCGATTCCCGATCATCCACATGATCTTCTCTTTCCCATTGCCTTCCTCTTTCCACATCGGAGCGATCATGCCCTTAGACTCCGTGCCCCCTGCCGGTTCCAGTGAAAGGTCGATCATCACAATGGCTTGCTGGATCGGCAATGTTGCCAAGGATTTCTGTAGTCGGCGAAGCGAATAGAGACGTGCTCGGGACGTAGCCATACCGTCGAATGGTATCATCGACACGGCGCCAGTGATCGGCTCAACCACTCCCCGTCCTGTGACCGATATATAGACCACCGTCGTGGAGTCCACGTGTTTGGGCAACCATTCTTCCAAGACCTCAGTCAGATCGTGCTTGAGGGCGTGAGAGTCCACCAGAGTGCGTACGCGCTCGGGCGGAATCCCTCCGATAGATTTGAAATACGCGGCCATCGCTTCCGCATCTCGTACAGCATACTTGACCCCGGGAATGCCGCTTTCCCGAAACTGCCCCACCCCGACGACAATACCGATGGCTTTCGGTTGTTTGAGCAAGCTGGGCCGTTTCAGCAACCGATCGACATCGACCGGCGTTGCGGTCTCCACCGTTGACGCGGGTTTCATCACCACCAGAAACTTCTTGGCGGACGGTAGCCGAACCAAGGGAGACTTGGCCCGCAAAATCAGCGTCAACTCCTCCTCCTGTGTGGCGGCGTTAATCGTGCCGACCTTGCCGTCCAATGTCACATGTTTTACCTCGCCAGGTTTCAGATCGCCGATGGACACCACGCCGGGAATCTGTTTGGTCAAGATTGGCGTGGCAGCCACCAACAATTCGACAGCTTGCGCAGTTCCAGGCCCTTCGTTTTTGACTTCAATTTCGATCGCGATAGCTTCATCACTGTGGAACACTTGATCGCGATTTTCGTCGCGGACGATGGCCCGGAATATCACCGTCGCAGGCTGATCAACGGGAATCGACCGCGATGCGGGCGCCGACGACGGCAATGAGACAGCCTGGGATCCGTCATCCTTGCGCGCATGAGCGGCTTCGTTAATTTTGCTCGACGTCCCGAGCTGTAGGGCCATCCCATCCGTCACAAGATCCATCGCCTCATGGGCAATCGTGTCGAGTCCCTTCACCTCACACGATGCTTCCGAGACCTCAACCTCTCCGCGACCGATGCTCTGAGTCTTCTTACTGAAGAGGACCGTCCCATCTAGAGCCCTGTAGGCAAAATCCAACCCCAGGGTGACCGCGACCGGATAACGTCTGGGAGCCTTGCGAGGGATAGCCAGATCCACCTGGGCCAGGCCCAATGCTGTATCGACAGAGCCATTCGATCCAGATAAAGATCCTGCCTCTCCCGTCAAAACTTTTTCAAAGACACGTCCTGTTTTCCGCTTCAGCAATTCCTGCAGCGGAACGGCGATCGGAAAAGATTGCGCCTGGCCGCAGGCGTCCTTGTAGGTGAGCTGCGCTCCGGCAATACTAGGATCGGATCGTAAATGGACGGTGAGGGGGAGATAGTACCCGGTGTAGGCGCCGTCTCGACTTGAGAAGTACGAACAGTGTGTCAGCGTTGCAGCGCAGAGCCCTACAACAACCCATGAGGCTGCGCGGAATGGGAAGGACGGTCGTCTTGAATCGATACGTTGCACCATCATTCTTATACAGAAAAGCCTCGAGTCAGTCTATCTGGTCTGTCTGGTCTGTCTGGTCTATTCGGTCTATCTGGTCTATTGGCCTCAAGACCAGGATAGACCAGTTCTTAGACGAGATAGACAAGAGAGACCAGATAGACCGAATAGACCACGTCTCTCGTCGTTGACAGGCCCACACCCCTCGGTTAAGTTCACCAGCATGACTAAGCCTTTTGTCTCGACACCGCAATCGGCATCGACTCCTCGGTTCTCCTGGTCGGCTGTCAGCCGACTCATTCGACTCCACAATCAGACAGGGACCTGGCTGCTCATGTTCCCGACTCTGTGGTCCTTGGTATTGGCTGCTCGAGGTATGCCCCCGCTTCGCTTGCTTGCCATCTTTGTCGCCGGATCCTTTGTGATGCGCAGCGCGGGGGTGGTCATGAACGATTTTGCGGACCGATCGTTCGATCGACATGTGACGCGCACACGGGTACGGCCACTCGCGTCGGGCGAGCTCAGTGTGACACATGCGCTGCTGATCTGCGGATTTTTTCTCTTGTTGGCGGGAATGCTTGTGCTGTTCCTCAACCCATTGACGATTCTCTTGAGTCCCATTGCCGCGCTCTTAGCCGGCCTCTACCCCTTAGCCAAACGCGTCATCCATATCCCGCAAGCGATGCTGGGTATCGCATTCGGCTGGGGAACGATCATGGCCTGGACTGCCTCACGGGGAGATATCGAAGCCCCTGCTTGGTGTCTATTCGCCGCGACGGTCTGTTGGGCGATCGGATACGATACGATCTACGCGCTCCAAGATCGAGAGGACGATCGTCGAGTCGGCGTAAAATCCTCGGCACTGCTGTTCGGTACGTCGACGTGGATCGCAGTCGGTACGGTCTTCTGCGCGATGCTGCTGTTGCTGGGACTTGCAGGCTGGTTTGCTCAAATCGGCTGGATCTACTACGGGGTACTCGCTGCCGTCAGTGTGTGGTGTCTCAAGCAGGCTTTGCAGCTCAGACAGGCTGTACCCGCCCCTACCGCCTTCCACATGTTTCAACAACATGTGTGGGTAGGAGCAGCGGTGTTCATTGGAATGATCGCAGGATTTCTGCTCTGACCGAAGAATAATAAAAAGTCTATCTGGTCTGTTCGGTCTGTCTGGTTAGTTTCGTTCAAACAAATAAACAAGACAGACGAGATAGACCAGTCTAACCAGATAGACCGAGCTTATCTCAGGTCTGCTACGTTTATTTCTTGGTCTTCTCTGCCGTGGCCGCATCCTTTTTGGCCTGGGCCGCAGCCTTTTCCGCTTCAGCCTTTTCCGCCGCAGCCGCAGCTGCAGCCTTCTTGGTATCTTCTTCGGTCATCATCGATTTCAATGTCGTAAGGTATATCGTCACCGCCTTGGCATCGGCATCGCTAAGCCCAAGCGCCGGCATCCTGGTTTCCGCATTCATCGCCTGTGGGTTTTTCAACCACCGATAGACCCAGGTTCCATTCAATCTGAATCCTGCCCGGTCGAGCGCCGGCCCGACCTTCCCGCCATCTGGGCCAATACTATGACACCCGTTGCAACCATACTTGTTCTCATAGAGCCGTTGGCCGTACGCCACCGTCTTTGCCAGCTGGTCAGGCTTGATCGTGAGATCCGGCCTGGGAACGCTCGTTCCTTTTCCCGGTCTTGTCACGAGATTCTTCTCCGCAGCCTGCGCAACGTCGAGTTCTTTTTTCGCCTTACTCATGGCGGCTAACTCATCGGCGTAGGAGGATTCGTCGGGTTCGACATCTTTCTTCAGCGCTTCGCTCTTTTTCTCTGCTTCCTCGCTGGCTTGCTTTTCAGCCGCCTCATAGGCCTTCGTCGCTTGCTCTAAATTAGTCTTTGCAGTTTGGAGCGCTGCCTCCAGCTGCTTCTTCCGCTCCTCGACTTTAAACTCCATCTTTCCACCGTGGAGGCCGCGGACATACCCGACAATGGCCCAAATTTCTTCTTCCGATAGAGTGTACTTGAAGGTCGGCATAGTCGGCACGGCAAAATCGTCGTCGCCGATTTCATCTCCACCTTCTTCACTCGTGTCCTTCATGTCGCGTGAAATCGTATTGAAAATATCTTCGTCCTTGAACGTGCTCATTTCCGACTTATTCGTGAGATCTTTGGGCTTCGGGTCTGGCATTGAAGACCAGTTAAATCCCTCATTCTGCTTTCCACTCTCACCGTGACAGTGCGAGCAGTAATGGCCGTAGAGTTCATGCCCCTTCGCCCCCTGCTCATTGGCACAGCCTGCGACAGCAATTAAGGCCCCGATACCGGCCACTGCACTCACTATCCCCAATACGTATAACCGAGCCGCCTTCATGCTGATTGCCCTTTCTTTAGCTTGCGGATCAGAACGAACTGAAATCCGAGAGCCAG
>JAKDNQ010000249.1 GCA_030456405.1 Nitrospira sp. | reverse complement strand
GCGTGTCTCGGCACGCCGGGGTTGGGCGGGTGAGAAGTCCGGCCTTTCTGAACAGCCTGCAGGCCATTGAGCTTCCTTCGGTGATCTCGATCGTGGTGTCGTTTCTGGCGTCGTCATCCAGTTTGTTAACAAACTGCTAGGCCAACCTTCCACTGCGTCATCACTGAGATAACAGGCAGCTACGCCGACTCTATTGCTCTCCCCTTGACTTACGCCTGACAGAAACTATCTCTTTTTTTGATGGCTGTCTTGAATTTCTCACCGACTGAGCGGAAGGACGCGCCCATATGAATAACGAGACAATGGCTGTCACGCTACCTGTACTGCCGATTAAACGCACAGTCTTGTTCCCTGGGATCATGATGCCCTTGACAGTCGGGCGTGAGCGGTCGGTCGCAGCCGTCGAAGCGGCAATGAAAACAGAAGACAAGACGATCCTGGTCGTCGCACAGCGCGATCCTCTGACGGAGCAGCCGGGGCTCGACGATCTCTACACGATCGGGACAAAGGCGGTGGTCAAACAAACAGGGCGGTCAGACGATGGTACGCTCCATGCCCTTGTGCAGGGTCTTGAAAGAGTCGCCTTACTCAAGGTCGAACAGGCAACACCGTTTCTTCGCGTCGAGGCCAGGCGACTCGATCATCCGACCGACCAAGGCGCAGAAGTCCAGGCCCTCCATCGAGCGATCCAGGAATTGGTCACGGATCTTCCTCGATTGATTCAGGCTCCCGGAATTCAGGAAGCCGCGGCAGCCTTCAGCAACGAGGACAGTCCCGTCACGTTGGCCTATCGCCTCGCCTCCCTCCTCAATCTCACTCTGCAGGACGAGCAGAAGCTGCTTGAAAGCTCCGTGACCGTTGAGCTGTTGCGATCGCTCTATGGATCCCTCTTGAAAGAAATTCAGATATTACAATTGCGGGATAAGATCACCAGCGAAGCCCAAGCTAAGATCGGTAAGAGCCAACGAGAGTATCTCCTTCGTGAACAATTGAAGGCTATTCAGCAGGAACTTGGCGAGGACGAGGGAGAAGGAAGCGAGGCGACCGAACTCAAAAAGAAGGTTCAAGAAACCGATCTTCCCGACCCTGTGAGAAAAGAAGTCGAGCGGGAGATTGCCAAATTGGCAAAAGTGCCACCCTCCTCCCCTGACCATCAGGTCCTCAGGACCTATCTTGACCTGGTGCTTGAACTCCCGTGGAAGAAAGCATCTGAAGATCGTTTGGAGTTACGCACAGTTCGTCAGGTACTGGAAGAAGATCACTACGGCATTCAAGAAGTCAAGGAACGGATTGTCGAACATCTGGCTGTGTTGAAGCTGAATCCCACAGCCAAAGCGCCCATCCTCTGCCTGGTCGGACCGCCGGGCGTCGGCAAGACCAGTCTGGGCCAGTCGATTGCCAGGTCCATGGGCCGGACATTCGAACGGTTCAGCCTAGGCGGCATCCATGATGAAGCAGAACTGCGAGGTCATCGCCGAACCTATGTTGGAGCCCTGCCCGGACGGATCATTCAGGCCATGCGTCGAGCGAACGTGAACAACCCGGTCTTGATGTTGGACGAGATCGATAAGATGGGTCATGACTTCCGTGGCGATCCGGCTGCGGCGTTACTAGAGATCCTGGACCCGGCGCAGAATCACACATTCCGCGACCACTACCTCGATCTCCCATTCGACCTGTCGAAAGTGTTCTTCATTACGACCGCCAACACGTTGGATACGATCAGCCAGCCTCTGCTCGACCGAATGGAAATCATCCGGCTCCAGGGGTACAGCGAACGGGAGAAGGCAGAGATCGCCCGCCGCTATCTCTGGCCACGAAGACTCAAGGAGGCAGGTCTGGATGCCGGCCAGGTTCTGCTCTCAGACGAGGTCTTGAACCTGGTCATCAGCCGCTATACCAGAGAGGCAGGGGTCCGTCAGTTGGAACAGATGCTCGGTCGCCTAACGCGAAAAGTTGCCTTGACCTTCGCAGATCTTCCGGAAGGTCAGGAACGGCAGCCCATCACCGTTCATGCCGATGTCCTCGAAGAGTGGCTCGGCTCCGAACGCTTCATGCCGGAGGAGGCACGCAAGCTGTTGCCTGCCGGCGTAGCGACGGGGCTCGCCTGGACTCCAAGCGGGGGAGATGTGTTGTACATTGAAACCACCTTGCTCCCCGGTAGCCATGAGTTGACGATCACCGGTCAGTTGGGAGACGTCATGCAGGAGTCTGCCAGGGCTGCTCGAAGCTACCTCTGGTCACATGCTGAAAGCATGGGACTTGATATTTCTCGTTTCAAACGGAATGGGGTCCACATTCATGTGCCATCAGGAGCCATCCCGAAAGACGGCCCGTCAGCTGGGATCACGATGGCCACGGCTCTTGCCTCTTCGTACATCGGAGAAGCCGTGCGTAGCGACACCGCCATGACCGGCGAGATCAGCTTGAGTGGATTAGTCCTTCCCGTCGGCGGGATCAAAGAAAAAGTGTTGGCGGCTCACCGTGCAGGCATCAAACGGATTATTCTGCCAAAGGCAAACGCGAAGGACCTGAAGGACGTACCGCAGGACGTGCGCGACAATCTGACCTTCATTCTGGTGGAGCGAATCGAGGAGGTCCTCCCCGCTGCGTTCAATCTTGATACAGCGGCTCATGGGAGCTTCCGTTTCGGAACGGGCATTGCCCCATCCTCGGTGTAAAAAGACCGGCTCACATGAGCCCGAATGATTCATGAAGGTTCGTCGCAAAGTGGCATGAGGAATGTTGAATGATACGTTTTGAATGGTGAATAATCGGAATCGGCAGCAACTGGCTCCGCACACACATCTGATGAAGTCCGGACATTCACCATTCACCATTAAACATTGAGCATTGCGGATCCCGGCGTTTCACGTATCAGCCTGCCTTGCTCCCCAACCAATCCCTGTGTAAGGATACATTCAGTTCCTCGACTCACCTCGTGGATGACTTAACAGGAAAGGAGTAGCCCTATGCCGCCCAAGATTGAGATCAGTCCGATTGTCAAGGTCGTAAAGACCGACGAAGAGTGGAGAAAGCTCCTTGCCCCAGAAGCCTATAAGGTGCTGCGCCACGAGAATACCGAGCGCCCCTTTACCGACAATATGCACGATAATAAGAAGGCCGGTGTCTACTATTGCGCGGGCTGCGACCTCCCGGCCTATTCGTCGGAGCATAAATTCGACAGCGGCACCGGCTGGCCTAGTTTTTGGCAACCGATCGATCCTAGAGTGGTCGAAACCACGACTGATTACAAATTGATTTTCCCACGAACCGAAGTCCATTGCGCCCGCTGCGAGGGGCATCAAGGGCATATCTTTAAAGACGGGCCCAAGCCGACGGGGTTACGGTACTGCATCAACGGTGTGGCATTGAAGTTTATGGCTACTTAGAAGGAGATGTGAGTGAGTTCGGTCGCCGCATCCGTCCCTACATCAAGCGTGAGATTCTTGCTGCCTATCAAGCCGAAGCGCGAGGAAAACCGGATGTAGCCTTCTCGCACCTAGAGCGTGCCCATATGCTTGGGCAACCATCAACGGTTGAACACGTTCGCGTGCATTGCCATATGTTCCTCTGGGGTTTTCGTCAGCGTAATGTTCGAGAGTGTCTGGGTCAGCTGCTGCGCATCGTCGGTGCTGCCATCGGTACTGCTGCCGGTCTGGCGCCAAAGGGAAATACAGGCGGCACAAACGTCAACTCATTTAAAAGTATGCCGATACCTCCTGAGCTCGTAGCGCTGATTGAAAAGGCGCGCATCTCTGGAAGATGAGGCCAAACCAGTCAACAAGAATCTATAAAGCCGGTCTCTGCAATCACAATTTTAATAGGAGCAACCTCATTCATAATCAATTATTTACACGTTATACCTCTTGTAAAGAAGGATATCTAACTCTTGGTGGGTAATTGTTTAAATCGTTGCGACAGGCCCACGATCTACCAACCTCTACAGGCAAAGCCTCATCGATCTTGATTTCTACATTGAACCCAGGCTCCCACCAGTGTGTGATGACAACCTCATACTCAACAGCGCACCTAGGCACGAGGTGCGTCACGTAGGGGCGTTGAAAAAAGAACTTGCAATGGAGGAGCATGATCGCTACGATTCGCGCCATGAAAACCTGCCCGTATGCTCTACGACTCAGATTTTTCGACCCCGCTCAGATAACAACCAGAACCGACTGAAAACAACTCATCGGCAAAGATCACACGT
>JAKDNQ010000248.1 GCA_030456405.1 Nitrospira sp. | reverse complement strand
TCTCGGTCTTTACGAGGTGCTTGGCCTCCTCCAAGTCCTTCTCCGGCACCTCGAATATCAATTCGTCGTGAACTTGGAGGATCATTTTCGTATGTGGCATCTCGTGATGCAGGGCGTTGTTCACATTGATCATCGCCACTTTAATCAAGTCCGCGGCTGAGCCCTGGATCGGACTGTTCACCGCCATGCGCTCGCCGAATCCGCGCTGCACCGGATCGCCGCTCTGCAACTCGGGAATCGGACGCCGCCGGCCGAGGATCGTGGTCGTGTACCCTTTCGTTTTGCCTTCTTCGATATTCCGGTCCATCAACGCCCGCACGGCTGAAAATTTTTCGAAGAACGTCTCGATATACTTCTTCGCATCCGCCTGAGACACACCGATATTCTGCGAGAGTCCGAATGGACTGATCCCGTAGACAATACCAAAGACCACTGTCTTGGCCACGCGCCGCATATCTCGCGTGATCTGACTGGAGGGCAGAGTGAAAATCTCCATGGCAGTCGCCATGTGGATGTCCTCCCCCTTCGCAAACACGGAGAGCAAGCGCGGATCTTGCGACAGGTGCGCGAGGATGCGAGGCTCGATCTGGCTGTAATCTGCACAGAGCAGACTATAGCCAGGCGGCGCGATGAACGCTTCTCTGATTCGCAATCCGTACTCGCCTTTTACCGGAATATTCTGCAAGTTCGGATCGGTGGAGGAGAGACGTCCGGTTGCCGCGACGGTCTGATTGAGCGACGTATGGAGCCGCTTGGTCTCAGGATTCACCATCTCGGGCAGTGCATCCACATAGGTGGACTTGAGTTTACTGAGGCTCCGATAGTTCACGATCTGCGCGGGCAATTCGTGCTGCGTAGCCAGCTGCGTCAGGGTGTCTTCATCGGTCGAGTAGCCGGTCTTGGTTTTCCTGATCGGCTTGAGTCCCAACTTCTCGAACAGCACCGTGGCGAGCTGCTTCGGCGAATTGATGTTGAACTCGCCGCCCGCTGCCACGGCAATGGTCTCCATGATTTTGTCGAGGTCCCGCTCCAACTCGTTGCTCAAAGCGTGTAGACCCTCGACATCCAATAAGAACCCGTTCCGCTCGATCTCGGCCAACACCTGGACCAGCGGCATTTCCACGTCGGTAAAGAGCGCGAGGCTTCCCTGTTCCGAGAGTCGTTCCGTTATAGGCTGGGCGAGCTTGGCCAGCACCGACGCGGCCTCCGCTGCCTCCTCGCGCGATCCTGTGTCCTCATCGAACAGGGATTGGGGGGAAGCGCTGGGCGCCTGCCCAGCCACAAGCCGATTGCCCAGCACTTCAAAGGCGATGGTCTCAAGCTGGTGATCGCGGCGGTTGGGATTGAGCAGATAGTCCGCCACCATGGCATCGAGGTAGGGGCCCACAAGGGTCAAGCCGATGCGATGAAACACCAGCAAGGTCGCCTTCAAATCATGGACCACCTTGGTCCTCGTGGGGTCGTGCAGCAATGCTGTAATGGGCCGCATGTAGGTGCGAACGTCGAGAGGAATGAATGCGGTGTTGTCCCCTGTGGACAACGCGATCCCTTGCACGTCCGCCTGTGCGCCAGACCCAGAGGAAAGGAGGCATTGCAGGCCAAGACTCCCGCCTTTCGGCAATTCATCGACAAATCGCTGTGCAGAGGGTTCATCATGAAGGATTTCTACCTTCACCGCGTTCGTATCGGCCTGAGTCGAGGTCGGCTGAAAGGATTTGAGGAGCATGTTGAACCCCAGCTCGCGCAACAAATCGATGAGCTGATCTTGATGTGGGGGCTTCACGTGATAGGTGGCAGGATCGAACGTCACAGGGCTATCCAATTGGATGGTCGCCAGCTTCCGGCTGAGGCGGGCATTGTCCGCCTGGTCGATCAGCAGCGCTTTGATCCGGGGGGGCGTGACCTCCTCGACGCGGCGCAAGAGTTCTTCAATCGTGCCGAACTGGGTGATCAGCTTCATGGCCGTTTTCTCGCCGATGCCTTTTACACCGGGAATATTGTCCACTGTATCGCCCATGAGCCCCATAATCTCTACGACACGCGCCGGCTCCACGCCGAAGCGTTCGTGACATTCCGCTTCACCGAGCCATTTGTCTTTCATCGGATCGTAGATGCGCACGTGAGGCGACAGGAGTTGGAACATGTCCTTATCACCGGTGATGATGACGCCGTCGAATCCAGCCTGCTCAGCTTGGTGCGCCAGCGTGCCGATCAAATCGTCTGCCTCATATCCGGCCTGCCGGACGGCAGGAATATTGAGGGCATCCACCACGCGATGGATGTAGGGAATCTGAGCGCTCATGCCTTCCGGCATCGGGGGGCGCTGCGCTTTGTAGGCTGTGAACTCCGCGTGACGCAACGTTGGACCCTTTTCGTCGAATGCCACCACGAGGCCGTCAGGTTTCCGTTCGCGAATAATCTTCAGCAACGTCGTCGTAAAGCCAAGGATGGCGTTGGTCTGGAGCCCCTTGGAATTATTCAAGGCAGGGAGGGCGAAGAACGCGCGATAGATATAGGCGCTCCCATCGATCAGATAGAACGTCTTGCGGCTGGATTCGGTGCTCGGCATGGGGGTATGGGAGTTAAGGACCGGGAGCCAATGTCAGCGGTGGCTTATCGAACTTACGACGCATGTTGTTAATGACACCCAGCAGCGTCGGCTGGCCGACCATTTTGGCTTCTAGCTGACGCTTCCCGGGAAAATCCATGAGTGAGATCCCGATCAACATCGTGAGGAGACCCTGTCCCGGCAAGAAGAGCATGGCAAAACCGGCCAAGAGAAATACAATCCCGACGGCATTCTTGATGACCAGCCCCGATAAGCGCAACACGGGATGATGGTCTTTCATCCAATGGCGGGGAGTACGCGTATCAAAATAATCGGCTGGTAAGCGGACCAGAATCATCGGGATCGCAATCAGGGTACCCACGAAGCCGATGGCCGATGCCACGGTCAGACCGATGAGAACATCGGCGGGAATCCATTGCTGGACTGTGGCGAATAAGTCATCCATGCACCAGGGCATCCTAGCATGCGACCTGGGGGCACTCAAGCCAACAACCAGGCCCCGCGAGTGTTTACGGCATGTTTCTCAACGGGCTATAATCTCCCCGCGATGTTGAATCGTTCGTCTTTCACATGCCGGATCACCACACTATTATGGGTCACAGGCCTAGCCACGGGACTCCTGATCTCTCCCTCTATGGTCGGTGCTTCCGATGATCTTCATATCGAGATTACGAAGAAAGGCCTGGGCAAGCAGGTCGTCATCACGCAAGGGGCACGAGAGTGGTTCATGCTGATCGACGTGACGCCGGAGAATTCCGTGGTCCTCCGGCAAGAAAAAGAACACGAGACGTATCGTGTGGATGAAAGCGAGACACATGACCGTCCCATGACCACCGGCGAGGTCGATGCGGCTATTGCCGAATATGTGAACAGCGTCAAAGTGCGCGCCACAAAGGAGTAGTGACCAGCTATGCCGGCTCAACCCAAGTTCGTCATTTTCGCCCATCACTCCACCTACGACACGCTGCACCAGGTTGCAACCCTTGGACTCACCGCCGCGGCGATGGGAAAGGACGTGATCGTGATCCTCTTGTTCTGGACGATCAAGAAGCTGGCCGAGGGAAAAATAGATCAGGTGGACTTTCCTCCTGAGTATGCCGCCTCCGTCGAAGAAGTGACGCGGCTCTTGAAAGAAAAGAAGGTGCCGAAAATTTCGGAAATGTTTCAGGATGCCAAACACGTCGGGAAGTTTCGCCTGATCGCCTGCAGTGCCGGCCTGGAATACATGGGGGTGGATAGTGCCGACGTCGAAAAGAACGTCGACGAAGTCATGGGATTGCCTGCGATTATTGCGCTGACCTCCGACGCGGAAACGAAGCTCTTCATCTAGTTGGTAAGGGGTAAACGGTGAGGGGTAAGGGGTTTACTGAAAACCTCGTGCTCTCTATCACCTCGCCCCTTACTCCTTACCCCTAACGGCTTTTCGTTACCCCTGCCCGATCGCAGTATTGGATGAGTTTGCACTTGCTGCAGAAGGGCGAGACTGGTTGGCAAAGGTTCTGGCCGTAGGGCACAAGCAAATCATTGAAGGTGATCCAATGCTGCGCCGGCAATTTCCGGCGTAACGCCTGTTCAGTTTCCTCCGCCGTCTTCGTCCTCACGTAGCCCCAACGATTGCAGATCCGATGCACGTGAATATCCACACAGATGCCGGGC
>JAKDNQ010000247.1 GCA_030456405.1 Nitrospira sp. | reverse complement strand
TATCAAAATGGCAGGAGGCGCAGTAGTTCGCGCCACGGAACAAATCGGATTGCGTGGCAGAATGGACGAGGTTTTCCTCCGGGTTCGCATAGGGCCCATAAATCATCTTGCCCGGCTCGATCTTAAAAGAGGGCGGGGAGTTCGGTGTCTGCTCGACCTGCTTGATCAAATGGCAAGAGGCACAGCCGATGCCCTCCACTTGTGGCGTGCCGGACAGCACCTGGGCCACAATCTTATCGACATATTGGGGGAACACAGTAGTCGATGGCACATGACAGGCGAGACAACGTCGGCGCTCGTCGGCTGTCGGATCGGTTTGCAGCCAAACGCCCAGCACCGTGCGAAACACCGGCGACTCCAGCGACGTACCATGCAACAACGCCGCATCCACGCGACCAAATGTTTTAAGATCCGGCGTCTGCTCGCGTGCGCCTTTCCATTCCTCATAGTGCCGATCGTGGCATTGCTTGCAGTCTTCCGATCTGATGAAAATCTTTTCAATATCCGCAACCCAGTCGGCCGGAACCTCAGCCTTCTGCGCGATGGCGGAGCTATGAGACAGGCCGATTCCACACACAATGAGCGCGATAACAAGGCCCGCGGCCATTCGTTCTACGCACCCTCTACGTCCTAACATCCTCAATCCCGTTTACATCCGACAAAATGGAAATTCACTCCCCACCCGACCGGATCGCCCGGATCGGCCGGCTCATACGTGCCGACGGAGAAGTTACATTCTTTCATCCCTCGCTTGATCGCTCTCCCAAAATCTATCATGTTCCTGATCTCTGTCTTGTCAATTTCCTTGATGATGGATCGGACTTTAATGCCGGCATAGTCAGCGCGCGAACTCCCGATCACTTCGAACACCGCGACCCCCTGCGCCCGTTCAAGCTTCAATTCTTTTTTGATATCCTCGTCTACGTCTCCGACAATGACGCCGAACTCTTCACCCAATCGTCCGGCTTCATCCACGGTCATCGGCTCCCGATCCACCGCACGCACTGGGGCGGGCGCAAGACCTGGCAGGACTCCCACACAAAGGCAGGCACACAAGAAAAAAGCCCTTCCACTCCGAAGGGCCTTTGTGTGCGCACTGATCAATCTGCGTCGAGCATCCTCCAATGTTCACGCCCCTCATCCCGTCAGCAGAGCTATCTCGCAAGATGCTCAAAATGGCGACCTTCTCACCCGCCCAACCCTGGCGGCTACTTCACCCGCCCTCCCTGAGTCTGCCAAGACAGCCTCTTCGCCCAAAGCCGCGCCTTGTCCCAAGCAAGGCCGCAGCGGTTTTTCACACTCTTCCTAAAGGGTGGCCTGGTCGATCCTCGATTGCGCGCGTCGAACGATATAAATAATCCTTCCAAGCTCGCTCGTTGTCTCTCAGGGATGGGGGCTGATTGATCTTCCACTGCGCGCGTCCAACGAGGGCCTTCTGAGGCCGCGCGTTGCGCGAGCACAGAAGATCATCAGGCTCCATCCCTCCTCTGTTCCGCGAGCAGGAGGACGACCAGGCTACCCTTTCCTTCCTTTTTCAGCATCTTGCTAAAGTTTTGCGACTGGGTCGATAATGAGCTGAAACCAAGGCGCGACGGCTTTCTGCCCGTTTCGCTCTTTATTCTCACCGTTCCACACAGCAAACGACACGGTTTGCACCCGGCCTGGTGTCAGTTTGGCTTCGTTCTCATGCTCTTCACTCACCAAAGGCCTGCGCATGACGACATGCCATACTCCATCCTTCCACGCAGCTTGCCCCTGAACCCGGCCCTGCTTCTCTTTGGTCGTCAGAGTGCTAAAGCCGCCGCCGATGAGATCCTCGACAGAAGAGACCCGGCGCGGAATGACTTCAAACGTCCGCACACCGTCGCGAGCTTTCTCGGAAGCCTTGGCGGCCCGGCGATCGATATCGCTTTGCCAGTCTGCCTTCCAATGCCAGATGTTGATGTAGTGATCGAGTTGGCCCATGCAAAAGAACGAAGGGGCATCGCCGAGCGGCAATCCGATCGCGACGCCATCGCGAAAGGTCCCAGGCGTCAGACGATCATTCTTGGTGTTGTCCTGCCATTCGAGCAGAAACGCGATCTCAACGCCGTTGTGGAGCGACCGCACCGTCAGAGCGCGCGCGCTCGGCTCCGGCCAGACCGGCCTGGTAATGATCTGACCGCTCAAGGGAAGCGTCATCGGGGAGACCTTGGCCCAGGCGGCATCCTCAGGCCCTATCGGCAGTTCTCCCTCGACCAGGCGCGCGCGAAGAATCATCCCCTCGGAACTGACGAGAGGCACACCGAACCCTACCAAAACGCCGGCCACAACTAAGATGAAAAGGAACAGGAGCAGCACCGAGCGGGAAGACACCTTCATCCTCGTACGCACTATGCAAAGCCCTCGGGTGACCGGCGCGAGCGCATCGTGATGGGCTCAGACTACCACACAGCCCGGGCAGGTCCAATCGGATCGCACGTGAATTGCTACCAGAGTTTCACACGGCGAATTTTATTTTCGCCCCGTTCGCAGATGTAGAGATACCCCTGAGAATCCAATGAGAGTCCGACTGGAGAATTGACGACGGCTTCCACTCCAAGAAGCCCGTCTCCATGTTTCACCATCCCTGCCGATTCTTTGGCCACAAATCGCGCGGCGCCACAGCCACCCATATTCTTGTCTTCGTAACCGCTGTCTCCGTTGCCCGCCACTGTCGTGATGAATCCGGTTGCCGCGTCGACCTTTCGGACACGGTGGTTCATCGTGTCGGAAATATAGAGATTGTCCTGCCGATCGGCCACCACAGCTTCCGGCGCATGGAGCATGGCTCTGATCGCCGGCTTGTCATCACCGTCATAGCCGTACCGGCACACCCCGGCCACAGTCGAGATGATCCCGCTCCGGTGATCGATGCTACGGATACGGTTACTACCTTTGTCGACAAAAACAATATCGCCTTTCCCGTTCACCGTGAGCCCGACAGCATCATAGAGTCTGGCTTCGAGCGCCGGCTTGCCATCATCGAGATACATCGACATGTCCAGTCCGTCAGAACAGACAGGCATGAGCCAGCCATGATCGTCGCTGAAATCGATGCCGATGGCATCGCCGGAAAGCACCACCAGATTCCGCGCCACGAGCGGCTGCTCACGGGCCTCGTCCTCAGCTGTCCATGTCCCGGCGACAGTCGTCACCATACCTGTTAACGGATCGTATCGACGGATCCTATGCGCTTGGGTGTCGGCGATGTACATCACGTCGTCGGGATCGAATGCGATAGCGGCCGGCCAGGTCAGATTGACTTCGAGCGCAGGGCCATCTCCATTGAAGCCATGTTGTCCGGTTCCGATGACCGTCGTGATGATGCCGGTCTCATGATCTACTTTTCTGATTCGGTTACTGCCGGAATCGCAGATGTAGAGATCGTTGTGGGAGTCGAACGCAACGTCCAGCGGCAAATAAAGCCCCGCCTCCCCACACAGGCCTTCGTCGCCGCTGTAGCAGGTTTCGCCGATACCGGCGAAGTTATGGAGTGTGCCTTCACGGAGATTCACCCTTCGGATACGATCGGACCCGGACTCAGCAAAGTAGAACCAGGCCCCGTCCTTGTCGAGCGCGGCATGATGAGGCAGTGGAATCCCGGACTTGACGGCCCGTTTTCCATCGCCGGTGCTTCGGGCCTTGCCGTTGCCCGCAAAGGTTTCGATATAGCCGACCGCAAGCTGCAGTTCGGTTTCCATATGCTTCTGGCCCTATTCCTGCTGGTTAGCCGCGCGACGCTGAATGAACCGGCGCGGCCGCCTGTTCCACAGAAGCCGATGCTTGCACCGTGGGTTGCGGAATCGCCTGCTGCGGAGCGGCCGCCGTTTGCTGCTGGGCCGCTTGGGCTTCGGCTTCAATCGCATCCGCCTCATTCACGGACTTCTTAAAACCCTTGATCGCCTTGCCGATGCCTTCTCCCAGCTGCGGCAATTTGCCTGCGCCGAAGATGACCAGCACGATGACAAGAATCAGAATCAACTCTGTAATACCAAGACTCCCAAACATGGTGTGTTCCTCCCGTATGGTAGGGGCAATTAGGATGCGCTGCTGTCTTTCGCCCGTTTGGAAAACCGGTCTTTCAGCCGCTTCCGCGCCTGCTCAGCCTGTTCGAACATTTTGGCCTTGTCGTAGACGCTGATCAAGTTATAGTAGGCTAGCGGTTCTTCGGGATTTTGCTCGACAGCTTCTTCCATGACTTTGATGGCAAGAT
>JAKDNQ010000064.1 GCA_030456405.1 Nitrospira sp. | reverse complement strand
GCGCTCATGGACCCACGCCGCCGCCGCGCACAAGGACGGGAGCGGTCTCGTCGGCCGCGCCATACCGCCGGGCGCTGGTCACTCCTCCGGCAAGCTGTCAGCCATCAGCCTTCAGCCATCAGTTCTGGATCAGGCGCACTTACCCCCTTACCCCTTACCCCTCACCCTTCACCTACGATCGCTCGTCAATTGTTGCGACGCTACGGCGTTGTCTTCCGTGATCTGCTGGCACGTGAATCTCTGATGCAGTCCTGGCGTGATTTGCTGGTGCAGTATCGCCGGATGGAGCTACAAGGCGAGATCCGTGGGGGAAGATTTGTGAGCGGCTTTACCGGCGAGCAATTTGCGTTGCCGGAAGCGATTGAATCGTTACGGGCAGGAAGAAAACGGAATGAGTCTGGCGCTGCTTCTCACGACATCAAATTATCTGCCAGCGATCCGTTGAATCTTGCAGGCATCATCTTGCCGGGTCCGCGCGTGCCTGCGGTGCCGTCGAACTTTGTCGTGTTTCGTGAGGGGGCAGTGGTGCGAACGGAGTTAGGGCGGGAGGCTTCGGACAGACCGAACGCGCAGGCTATGGAGCGAGGACGGGTAAATCTGGTCGAGCAGGAATAGTAAGCAAGGGGCAGCCTGTGCCACGCACCACCCGTTCGGTGGTGCTTCCCCGAATCAGGTCGATCAGGCTGGTATGTCCTTCAGTCATCATCACAATCAGATCGACATTGAAATCCGCTCCTGCCGCTAAGATCCACTCGACCGGATCGCCCTTCGCAACGATGGTATTCCACGACCAGCCCTCTCGTTCTGGCAGAGTACAGGTCGGGAAATCGGCGTCCTGCTTCAGACGTACCAGTTCGAATAAGACCTCCTTGCTGCCCAGTATGCTCGCGAGTTTCACGGCAAGGTCGATAGCTGGTTGGGGGTGAGGCGTATAGGCGACCGGAATCAATACCCTGGTCAGGTTGGTGCGGCCCGTCTCCGCTGAGACGAACCCTTCGACACCGGCTGGGACAAAGAGCGTCTTCGCGTGGGTGCCGCGAGCCACGGGTTCCGCTACTGAGCGGTGGGTGAGACGGGCGAGGCCTTCATGCTGGTGAGTGGACAGCACCAAGAGCTCTGTGGGATGCGTCGTCAAGTGTTGGAGGATGGCGCCCGGGGTATCGTCTGAGACGGTGCGTACGCGTTTAATTTGGACGCCCAACATCGCGACATCGTCCTTCGAGCTGCCTTCCGGTAACACTCCCCAGCGAGCGAGGAGTGGCCGGATGCGGGGGAAATCCTCGAAGGCTTGGCGTTCGACCGCATGATCGACATGCATCATCGTCAGCTCTCCCTGGACGAGGCAGGTGAGCTTCAACGCATGGGCAAACGCCGCCTGGTCTGCGGTAGAGAAATCTGTGGGGTGAAAAATTTGGTGAAACGGGGGCATCGGTGTGCCCATCGTCGTCTCGTTATCAGTGAGTCAGTGTCCGCAACCGGTGAATCTGGGCCTCGTGATCAGGTGTGGTCAGGGTATCGAACGCCCCCTGCGCCTTTGCGTGAAAGACCAGCTGCTGGTCGCGTGGGACTCCCAGGAGGGTAGCGAGGGACGTGACATATTCCCCCTGTCCGCGCGCGAGGTCCTGCTCCAAGTTCGCTTCGTTATACTTCGAAAACGCAATAGCCTTATGCTCCGGGAGCAAGAGTCCGTCTTCACTCCACCAGGCATGGCCGGAAGTTGTGCCGGTAATGTTGGAGGTGGTATCCGTGATCTGTTTAACGGTCCCCTTGAGCGTGCAGCCTGACGCTATCAACATGAGTACCGGTATGATGGTCCAAACAGCGATTTGTTTCATTCATTACCTCCTCGGTGTGGAAGGGAATGGCTCCCTTGATCGTTCGCTCCACTATAACACAAGCGGAGCACCTGGATGAGTCATGATGATTCGAGGCGCCATCTCCCAATGGGCGCTCCTCATGAAGCCTGATTCGTATCTCCTACGCGACGATCAGACACACTCGTTCCCTCCTGCGTTTCCCCCTTCACACGGAAGCCAGGCTCACCTTGATCAGATGAGAATCGAGCCGTCGTGAATGGCATGTGCGGCGCGAAGGAGAACGTTGACAAGTGATTGAACAAGGGCAAGAATCACGCGCCAGCGTTCGGTCTGTCAAGTTCATAACTTTGCGGCCTCATTTGCCAATCCACCGGACTGTTTTCGGTAGCGGGTGATCTACACAACCTTAGACACGGGGGAGCCATGGTGCTGAAACCAATCACAAGCCTGTCAAGATTCGTCAAGGCGGTTGAGCAGCTTGTCGACGAATGGACGCCGAAGGGAGCGGACTGGTACCTCCAACCTTGGTTCCGCGGCCATGGTAATGCCGCTTGGTCGTTGGAGCCGGGCTGGTATCGGCCCTCCAGTTCGAGCCAAAGTATTGGATCCGAATACTACAATGAGGCAACGCTGCTGGAGAATCTCCGCCTTCGAGCGCCGACCTATCTGGAGCGGCTCCCAGTAACAGATTGGGAGTGGCTATTCCTGATGCAGCACTACGGCCTGAGGACAAGGCTCTTAGACTGGACGGAAAGTTCCTTGATCGCTCTCTACTTCGCTGTTCGAGACCATGCCGGTGACGCCGATGCCGCAGTATGGGCAATGAATCCGTGGTGGCTCAACCGTCAGACGTTCGGTGAGTATGTGCTCTTCCCCGCAGACGATCCGCGAGCCAAGGGGCACGCTCCTCTCCGCTCCGGGCAGCGACTGAAGGGGAAGTTGCCGCTTGCCATTACGCCGATTCACGCCAGCCAGCGAATCGCCGCGCAGCGTGGTGTGTTCACGATTCATGGCAACGAACGAGCTGCCTTGGATCGGCTGGCACACCCAAAAGGGAAAGATTTTCCCTACCTACAGAAGATGATGATTCCACGCGCCCACGTTGCGACAGTCCATAGAGAACTGGCGATTTCAGGCATCAGTGAGTCGCTGATCTTTCCCGATCTGAGCGGTCTATGCCGAGAGATCAAGGAGGGCTTTTTCGGCGATTGATGGGCGCCTCACAAGTGGGACTGGCAGAACGATTTGACCGTCACGGTTCTTGACAAAGTACAGAGGCACTCCCTACCATGGTCCCTCGGCTCTGGCTCCAGCCAGGGCTCTTTTTTTGGGAGCATGCAGGCGATGGGAAATCTCGTGGTGATCGGGGCGCAGTGGGGCGACGAAGGCAAGGGTAAGATCGTGGATATCTTGGCCCGCGACGTCGATGCGGTGGTTCGTTACCAGGGAGGGTCCAATGCGGGGCACACCGTCATCAATGAACGGGGCACCTTCGTGTTTCACCTCATTCCTTCTGGCATTCTCTATCGTGGAACACTCTGTGTGATCGGGAACGGGGTCGTTGTAGACCCGGCCTCGTTGATCGAGGAGCTGGATCATCTCCAGACTCAAGGGGTGAAGATCGGAAACAATTTTGTCGTGAGTCAGCGCGCCCATCTCATCCTGCCGTATCACAAGGCCATCGACAAAGCGTCTGAACAGTCCAAGGGTTCCCGCCGAATCGGGACGACGGGTCGAGGGATTGGCCCGGCCTATGCCGATAAGATGTCGCGGGTCGGTATCCGCATGGGGGACCTGCTGAATCCGAAAGCCTTTCGAGCCAAGCTCGAAGAGAACGTGGTCGAGATTAATTGGTTTCTTGAACAGCTCTATAAGCTGGAGCGGTTCGATGTTGAAAAGGTGTTTCGGCAGTATATGGGCTATGCCGATCGGCTGAAGGACCACATCGTCGATACCGCCATGCTTGTCAATAAGATGATCGAGAAGCGAAAGATCGTGTTGTTCGAAGGGGCGCAGGGAACACATTTGGATGTGGACTTCGGCACGTACCCCTACGTCACCTCTTCCAGTTCAACAGCGGGCGGCGCCTCAACAGGAACCGGCGTGGGACCGACGAAAATCGACGCGGTGCTTGGGGTTGTCAAAGCATACACCACCCGTGTCGGCAGCGGGCCCTTCCCCACGGAATTGACCGATGCGGTGGGAGACGGGCTCCAGACGCGAGGGAAAGAGTTCGGGGCGACGACGGGGCGCGCGCGCCGCTGCGGCTGGTTCGACGGGGTCCTTGTGCGTTACGCGACCAAAGTGAACGGACTTACCTCGCTCGCCGTGACGAAACTTGATGTACTCGACGGTTGCAAGGAGCTCAAAGTCTGCACCGGCTATCGGTATGAGGGAAAACTCTATCGAGACATGCCCGCCGATCTCCAGACGCTGACCGATTGTAAGCCGGTGTACAAAACGTTCAGGGGCTGGGATGGTTCTATCACCGGTGCAACCACTTATAAACAGCTTCCCACGGAAGCCAAGCGCTACCTCCAGTATCTTGAAGAGATTTCCGAATGTCCTATCGATATGATTTCCACTGGTTCGAAGCGCGGTGAAACCATCATACTCCGCAATCCTCTCAAAGTCGCCCTCCCGCGCGGCAAGCGATAAATGTTCTCTGGGATCAGGTCAATCTGGTCTATCTGGTTCATCTGGTTAGTTTCGTTCAACCAAACGGACGAGACGGACCAAATAGACCAGACAGACCGGGCTTGTCCAAGATGTGTGGTCTAGGCATAGGCAGAGCGTCGGTGGTAGAATCCGCGCTCTTCGCTCGGTGAGCCGGTAGCTCAGTTGGTAGAGCATCGCCCTTTTAAGGCGAGGGTCCTGGGTTCGAGTCCCAGCCGGCTCACCACATAAATCAATAGGTTATGCATGTAGTACTCTGAAAAGCGGCCAATTTCCGTACTCTGTCAGTATTCTCATCATAAATCAATATGTTATGCAATATATCGTACCCTGAAAAGCTCTCAATTGTCCGTGTTTTGTCCGTGTTTTTCAGCCGGTCTTCTGGCGTGGGTGTACGGGTAGGGCTGTCACGTAGGCTTCCTGTTTCTGCATAGCCTCCCGTAAATCCTCATCGCTCGTAATATTGTAACGCTCAAATACCGCGTCGGTCTTGTGGCCTGAAATCTTCTTAGCCACGGTTTGATCCACGCCCGCCCGGATCAGATTGCGCAAAGCGGTTCGTCGGAGATCGTGAAAGAGGAGTTCAGGCACCCCCGCCTTCTTGCTGGCACTCTTCCATGCCTTCCGAAAGTCGCCCATGGGCTTTCCGTGCCGATGGAAGATTAATTCGCATCCAAGGACACGGTCGAGCAGTCGGCGCTTGATGATCTCACGATAGACCCCCTCAAGGACCAGCTTGCGCGGCTTCTTGGTCTTGGTGCTGCGTTTTGGCAATGTCAGGGCTGAGGTTTCCCGGTCGAAGGCCGCCCAGGTCAATTGCTTGATCTCCCCGCGTCGCATCCCAGTCCAAAAGGCCCAGGCCACATAATCACGGACCGCGCCGTCCTTCAGGTGAGCAAGAATCGTATCCACATCGCCTTTTCCTGCGAAGCCTTCACGGGTATTCTCTTCTGAGAGCGCGGGAAACTCTGGCGTATGAAAGGCGGAAAGCCGCTTCTGCTGGACGGCCAATGAAAAGGCCCGCTGCAAAATATGAAGTTCTCGGTAGATCGTCGCGTCGGCATACGGCTTCCCGTTGCGCTGCTTCGCCCTGCGTCGGACGGCAATATACTGCTGCACACGGAGCGCGTTGACCTGCACGGCCCGCTCACCCCCGAAGAAGGCTCGCAGGTGCTTCATGTGAGACACTGACTTCTTCAGATCCCTTCGTTCAGATTCATATTGGGCGAGCACGGAGATCAGCAAATCCCCTACGGTGATTCGTTCCGCTTCCGGTCCGGTGAAGGAATAGACACCGAGATCGTGAGCGCCCAGTTCTTTCTGCCGATGCTTCAGTTTGTTCCGAGCTTCCTTTTCCGTCGCGCCTCCCGGTTCCCGCGTTTCGAGGCTTTTGCCCCCAGCGGTTTTTTCATAATAGGCAATCCACCATCGGTTCCCACGTGGAAAGATCCGTCCCTTGACGCCTTTAACGCGCATGGCTTAGCCCTCCCGCTTGGTCGGCTTCTGTTTTAAGTATTGCGTGAGTGCCGCAAGCACAACCCGCCCTAGATCCGTCCCTTCGTCAATCGCCCGCACTTTCGCGGCCCGCCAAATAGCATCTGGTAAATTCACGGTCGTTTTCATAGGCCCTCCCTGTGTGTGAGGGCGGGATGATAGACGGGTTGATACCATGATGTCAAGACAGTGACACGCCTTGCCGTGCAATATAGTTCTCAATGCCATTCAAGGAAAAACGAAGCCGTCTGACCCCGACCCGCACGGTAAAGTCGAACGTGTCTGCGCGTCGATATAAATAATCCTTGGTCATGCCGAGCTTCTCAGCGGCTTCCGCCACCATGAGCAACCGATCTTCTTGAGGAGGAGGAACTGATTCCATCGTGAGCAACCGCATCTGCGCCTCACCCGACAGGATCGATAACAAGCCGATCAGGTTCGGCATCTGCGCTCTCGGCAGTTCGTTCACCTTGCGTTTTAAGTCTTGCAACAATTCCATCATGGTCTCACCTGTTTCCTTCCAGGTCGGTTCGCGGCCCGTTTCACAGCCTGCTTGGCGGTCGCCCGTTCCCTTGTCGCTTGCCCCTTGGCGCTATGCCGATATCGCTGCTGCGTCTTCCTGCCCTTTCGAGATTTCCAGTACCATCGGTTATAGGCTTCTCTGGTTGTCATTGAGGCTCCTTGGTTAGGCGTGGCCAAGAGGTTCAACGGCCGGCACTTCACGCCGGACCTTTCGCGCCAGCGACAAAATTAAATTCGTCATCTCCGGCTGTGCCGGTTGGTCCCAACAGCTCTGATCGAGCAGCAGGGGTCGCACGTACCGATACGCTGAGCACATGTACGCCAACACCTCCATGACCGGCTGAGGGAGTGCGCGTTCACTATGCCGGGCCTTCCACGCCTCGCAATGGGCTAGAGAGTCCTGCCATTCCTCGAACACTTGACGATTCGTATACGTAGCAATGAAATTATCCCAGCGCACTTTGTCTTGAGATTGCATGATTCCCTTTCGGGAGCGGAGACCGTGCGGCCCCCGCTCCCTTCGTTCACAAAAAATTAAGCCGTGCGCACGTCGTTCACTAAACAGAACGATTCGGGATGTCGAACCTGAATGTCCACGTTGAGGATCACGCGGATTTCAATGGCGTTTTGGGTCCACGCATTGCCGCCGATGTTCGTTGCCAGGATCTCCAAATCTCCCCAAATGCCAATCAGCAATTCTTCCCAATTGCCGAAATACAACTCTGTGCAATCGGTCGAGGTGCCCTTGGTCAAGTTCACCGGAAGCTGCGTCGTGGACTTGACGCTATAACCTAATGCTTGACTAAGCTTTTCATCGGAGAGAATCGGCAGGAAGAGATAGCTTCCTCCGGTGTCCCCTGAAAAGTTAGGCACACGTTGCTTCTTCAATTTTCTGTACGCGGATGGATGGGAAATGAAGCCGAGCTTGCCGAAGTGGCTGTTCGCGGCAAACAACTTATTGTCCACTTCGTAGAGGGTATCGGCATCGAGCGGCCCGCCGTTCGTGCCGATCGCATAGGTTGAAATCCCTGCGACCCCATTGAGCCCCAACGGTTGATTGGAGGCACCGGAACCCCTCAACGCTACACGGTCGAGTTCGAGGGCAATTGTCCGCGCGAGATCACGGCGCAGAATTTCCTCAAAGTGGGGACTGGACAGCATATTCGCCAAATTGGAAATCTGCATGCGAATTGCCATCGTCTTAGGCGTGAGCTGGACTTGCCCGAAGGCCGGGTCAGAAAGCGAAATCGTGCTATTCTGCCCGATCCATGAGACCGTACCGCCCGCCGTCTGCTTCGGCATAACGACCGGCGAGCCCGTCAGATTCTTCATCACCGTGGCTCCGCTTTCGATCACGGCTGAGCTCGGATACAAGCGCTCAATGAGATTGCTGACATATTGCTGGGGAATCACGAATCCCCCACCAGCTCCTCCGGTCCCGGTATCAAGAGCTTTTTGGGTAGACTGCGACATCACCTTGAACTCATGCGAGTCCATGAGGCCCTTGTTCTGTGAGAGTTGCCCATTCCTCCCATACAGCGCGACTTCAAAGGCCTTGCCCCATTTAAATCCATCGCTCTCGGCAGAGGAGGAACCTCCCCCTATCGCCAGCATCTTCCGCTCGCGTAAGTACGTTTCCAGCGTATCCAGCCGTCCGTCCTGGATTTTCTCGTTGGCCTGCATGCTTTGTACACCGTTTTTGATTTGTCCTAAAATTGCTTCTGACATTTTTGTTTCCTCTTTGTTTTTCCTCTCCATGGTGTGTGGATTTCACCGCTACTGATTCCTACTGCGCTCCGTAGGCGAGTTGTGGGAGGCCTTTCCACAGCGACGAGGCATTGAAGTCATTGGAGCCAAGGCCCCTAACCTCTGCAACGTTGCTGCGGTCAAGCTGTCCCATCAGTCGAGTTCCTTAGAAAACAAAAACGCCGGGGACCATCTGCGGTTTTTTTGCGCCAACAATCGCGCAAGCCGCACTAGCACAAAGGTCATCGTGACTCCCTGACCTGTGATCGGCCCGGTCCCGCCCGCTCGATCCTCGGCGTCTCTCCAGGCCGCGCAGTTCCCGCAATAATTCTGGATGATCCAGGAGCGTCACTTGCCCGGAATTAACAATGCTGACCAGAGCGAGGTATGCATCCGATGTGGATTGGTCGGCGAATTGGTAGTCGATTCCATGTGAACGAAAGAGTTCCTGGACAAAGCCAGGGGCATATTTATCACCGGAAAGCGTTCGAATGCCGTAGGCTTTCAGCAGGTCGGATATTTCAGCAATCACGCCGGATGGGTTAAACGGTGGACGCCAGGCCCGGACGAGATCGACCACCACGCAATCTCCTTCGGGATGCACGATGGTTAGCGTAAAGGAATCTTGCCCCGATCCGCTCGCACTGTCGATGCTTGCCGTATGCTGAACGCCCGGTTGAAACGGTCGTTCACGGATGCCAGTATCCACACAGGCCTGTAGCCCGTCACTGTCGAACAATGTGGACGTGCCGCTCCGAAACTCACCCAAGACTTCCGAGCGGTACGCTTCAGGATCGTCGGCTTCCATGCGGGCGAGATAGTTTGTCGAGAGGGTAGGGTTCATGAGGAAGGCCGAGGCCTGCCACACAAGCGTTGAAGAATCTTCCTGACCGTAATGCTTCCGGTGTAGGTCGTACAGGCAACCATTTTGTGCATAGGGGCTACTGATGATCACGACCTTTCCGCCTGAGTTCGCCACGCGCCCACGGGCCACACGCAACATTTCACGATCATTCGGGCGACCGTCGCTAGTCACAAAGAAGGCGAGTTCATCGATCACGACGAACTCAGCCTCAAGACCTCGCATGGCTTCCGAGTTGTTCGGGTACGCGCACAGAAAGACCCCGTTGCGTAACTCCATCAGGTCGGCGGTCGAACGGACCACTTCCCCTTTGAAGTTGTCTAGCGTCTCGAAGGGCATGCGGGCATAGCGGAGCAGGACCCGCATGGAACCCCGGAGATCTTGACAGACTCCCACCGCATACCGTCCAGCTTTCCCGGTCAAGGTTGCCGACGCGAGGAGCACGCCGGCAATGGAAGACTTTCCCGACTGCACGCCGACAATAATTACCATCTCAGGAAAGCCGCCCTTCGGCGGGTTGTAGTGATAGCGACCCGTACATTGCCGGAACAGTTTCAACTCGGCCTCTGAGTCGAGGGGCAAACCTTGCAAGCACTTAATCACGACGATCCACGCTTTCCAGCTCTCCAAGTTCTTGAAGGCAGGAAGCGCCCCGAATAACTGGGGATGCTTCAGAGCTTCGACGATGTTAAGACGCTTGTGCGTCTGAACATTTCCGATTTGATTTATCACGGTTGCCCCCTACGGTTTCCGAGTTGCGTCAACAGCTTCCCGATCTGCTTATCGTTCGATCGATCTTCGCGCCGCCAGATTTTCCGTTGGCGTCGGTCCTCGCGGCTACTGAGGAACCCACCGACTTCTGTATTTTGAGGGCGGGGCGACGCTGGAAATAGCAGCGCCGCCGTCACCGGCTCGCCGTGTCGAGCTAGCCGAATGAGCGGCTTCTCTCGCTCCCGGTCTGCCCCGCCTGTGTTAATCACGCGGATACGTCCTTCCCTTGTTGAGAAACGCTCCGTTACTCGTTAAGGCCTCGTTCGGTTCGGGCACGATCGCATCGGACACGATTATTCCGCCCGGCTTGACCTTTGGCGGTAGCGGTCTGACGTGTTTCCATTCCCGCGCTTTCAGAAAGTTGTCTGGTAGCGGACAGGTCCGCCCGTTCTCCCAATCCGTTTTTTCAGATTCAAGAAAGGCCATGATCTCGCGCAAAAGATCGGCGCCAGGCCCCAGCAGCTCGAACACGATCCACGCCTGTTTTTTGTGTTCCTTCCGTGGATACGCTGGCCAGAACACCTTGTCGAACAAGTCCCTCACGGTGCCACGGCCTAACGCGGGAGGGGGTGGGGGCTGGGTCTTCATCTCCGGA
>JAKDNQ010000246.1 GCA_030456405.1 Nitrospira sp. | reverse complement strand
AGCACGACCGTGACCGAATGACTCGTCAGAAACTGGCGGATATGCTCCAGTTCACGCACCCGTGCCACTGTGTCCCCCACCCGGCGCGCTTCAAAATAGGCTAAGGGGAGTGCCAACACATGCCGAAACAACTGTGCGCCGAGCCCGACGTCGATCCGATTTGTTGTATGAGAAAAGAGATAGGTCCGCAGCCCGCCCAAGATCGCATCGAAGAGCGCCAGCGCAATCATGCCGACCGCCAACACATGGAGCGTGGTGAAGCCCTTGTGGACAAGCACCTTATCGATGACGACTTGAGTGAACAGCGGCGTCAGCAGGGCAAAGAGTTGCAAGAAGAACGATGCGACAAATACCTCGCCAAGGAGCAAGCGGTACTTGACGATCGCAGGGATGAACCAGGTGAAATCGAACTTCACATCTTGCGGGCGGAGATTCGCTCGCTTGGTAAAGAGCAGCAGTTCCCCGCTCCAAGCCGACTCGAACTGCTCGCGAGAAAGCACAAGCGGACGCGCCTCTAGGGGATCTTGGACGAGGACCTTTTCCCCTTCCAACTTCGCCAGCACCACATAGCGGCCGTCTGTTCGTTTTGCGACGGCAGGGAACGGCGTGCCGGGCAGCTTGCTCCACTGGGTCTTGAGCCCACCGGCTTTGAGCCCAAGATGTTTAGCGGCACGGAGGAGATCGGTATCCGAGAGTGGCCGCCCTGATTGGGCAAACTGATGGCGCAACTGTGATCCATCAGCCGGAACATCATAGAACCGGGCCAGGATCAATAGGCAGATCAGGCCCGTGTCCGTGACGTCCGCTATCGCACATGGCGGTGCTGAATCAGGAGGAGGAAACACCCTCCCTGCATCGGCTGGCATGGCGTCATCCTAGGATACTCTAGGGATCTCAACAAACGTTTTCGACAATAGTACTGAAAGAACTTGGCGGATTGTGTCCTTGGTCGACCGGTTCAGCGCTTCATTTCATCTTCCATCGATGTTGGGTTGGGCTTGAATAGCCGAGAGCTTGCAGAAAGACCTTGTTTAGGATATCTTGAGCACATATCCGATCAAGATATGCTGGAGGTATATCATGGGAGCCATTTCGTTGAAACTACCAGAAGATGTCCTGGAAGCCAGCCGTCGCTGTGCAGATACGCTTCATCTGTCAAGAGCCGCCTATATCCGCCGAGCGGTCGAGCGGATGAATCGACAGACACAGGCGTTAGTCCGGGCTAGGCGTTTAGCTGAAGTCTCGAAGAAAGTGCGAAAAGAAAGCCTGCGCGTCAATCGCGAGTTCGCGGCCTTCGAGCGGGATCCCGATGCCTAATCGAGGAGAGGTGTGGCTCGCAAATCTCAACCCGATGCGCGGGACGGAGCCTGGGAAAACACGACCGGTTTTGATCGTGCAAGCCCAAGCCTTGCTCGACGCGAATCATCCCTCAACATTGATCATTCCGCTGACGACCAAGCTCGTAGAGGATGCTGAGCCGCTCCGCTTGCGTGTGGCCGCAAGCGGCCAGCTACGGCATGATTCTGACCTGCTCATCGATCAGCTCCGAGCAATCGACAATCGAAGACTGGTCCAGGGACCTATGACCCGCCTCTCATCTATGGTCATGAATCGCGTTGAAGAAGCGATTAAAGATGTGCTCGACCTTGAACGAGACCACCGCTGACACCCATGCCATCACTTGTCTGACACGCCTGTTTCTATTCTCCGTTACCAACTCAGCACTTAAAACTCAGCACTGCCTCTAAGATTGCCAGCTCGCGGCGAGGATGGCCTGGACATCTTGCGGCCGCTGCTCGATGCCTTGATCCCAGGTGAGGCCGGTTTGTTGCGTGAACCCGGCCATCGCCTGAATCAACTGATCGACTTGCGTGCTGAGCAGCGTTTGATCGTTGCCCGCCTGAATGGTCTCAATACGATTGGATGAACTCGTGTACCAGTTCTGCACCGTGATCTGGTCGGATGATCCATGGATTGTCAGGCGCAGATCGTTGGCTTGGCGGCTGATCACGAGATCCAGGGGATTGATCGTGGCGCCGAAGAGCGCGCGGTCCTGATTCCCCTGAAATGGATCGGAGTCGATGATCGTGTCTTGACCATCGCCTCGTGAGAAGTTGTAGAGATCGTTGCCGGACCCGCCCGTCATTTGGTCGTTGCCGACACCGCCCGTAAATTGATCGGCCCCGCTCCCCCCGGTCATAGTGTCGTCGCCGGTGCCGCCGAATAGCTGGTCATCGCCCGATCCACCATCCAATGTATCGATGTCGTCGCCACCGTTGAGCAGATCATGTCCGCTACCGGCATTGAGGCTGTCATTGCCGAGGCCGCCCAAGAGCGTATCGTTGCCGCTCCCACCCAGAAGGCTGTCATGGCCCTCACCGCCATCTACCGTGTCGTTGCCGGAGCCGCTCTCGAGGGTGTTGTTGCCGATGTTGCCGACGAGCACGTTATTGGCCGAACTGCCGGTGCCGTTGATATTTGCGGTACCCATGAGGATGAGGTTCTCGAGGTTGGATCCCAGTGTGAACGTGATATGGCTTTCGACGGTATCGGTGCCTTGGTTCAGAGATTCGCTGACACTATCTCCGGACTGATTCACCACATAGGTATCATCACCGATCCCGCCGATCATCGTGTCGGTCCCCAGTCCGCCATCCAGACGGTCGTGGCCGGCTCCACCATGCAAGGTATTGTTGGCGCTGTTGCCGATGATGATATTGTCGAGTACGTTACCCGTGCCGTTGACCTGCCCTGAGCTTGTCGAAGGGGTGAGCGTGAGGTTCTCCACATTGGCGCTGAGCGTGTACGTGATCGAACTCTGCACCGTATCGATGCCTTCGTTGGTCAATTCAATGACGACATCGCCGGCGACATCCATGATGTAGGTATCGTTACCGATTCCACCCTGCATTGTGTCAGTCCCGGTCCCCCCATCTAGGAAGTCGTGACCCTGTCCACCGTTGAGGGTATCGTTTCCCGCTAGCCCGCTCAGCGTATCATCACCTCGGCCCCCAGTCAGGATGTCGTTCCCGGCTGTACCGGTGAGAGTCTGTGGCAACGGTCCGGAAACGACGAACGCGACCTGATCAACCACACTCATACTTCCGCTGTCTGTGGCCGTGACGACGATCGACAGGGTACCGGCATCGCCGGCCCCAGGCGTGCCGCTAAACGTCCGCGTGATCGAATTGAAAGTCAACCAGCTTGGCAGCGCGCTGCCATCGGCGAGCATAGTGCTGTAGGTCAACCCCTCTCCGTGGATCTGATCCGGATCGGTAAACGTCGTACTGGGTACTGTGAAGGAGAAGGACGAGTCTTCGGCGGCGGTTTGATCGGCAATCGGTGCCGCCACTGTCGGCGCATCGTTGACATTCTGAACCGACAGGCTGAAACCGCTCGAGACGCTCAGGTTCCCCGGGTCTGTCGCTGTCACTGAAATCGCCAATGTACCCACATCCTCATTGAGAGGCATGCCGCTGAACGTGCGGGTGGTCTCATCGAAGCTCAGCCACGTGGGCAAACTGCCGCCGCCCGCCAGTGAGGCGCTGAAGGCCAACGTATCGCCATGCACCTGGTCGACGTCCGCAAACGTCGATGCCGGGACGACGAAACTGAATGGCACATCTTCCAACGTAGTCTGATTGGCCAGCGGTGTCGCCACGATCGGGGTTTCGTTCACGTTCGTGACCGTGAGGGTGAAGGTATCGGACACGCTCAGATTGCCCTCGTCCGTCGCAATCACGCGCAGGTCAAGGTTGCCGACTTGCGCATCATCCGCCGTGCCGCTGAACGTCTTCGTCGCCCCATCAAAGCTGAGCCAGGTGGGCAATGCCGCGCCATCGGCGAGACTCGCGCTCAGCGTCAACACATCGCCCGTATCCTCATCAGCAAAGGTGTTGGTTGGTATAACAAGATTGACGAGCGTGCCTTCCGCCACAATCTGATCGGCCAACGGCACCGCCACCGTCGGGGCATGGTTTGAGGAGGTCTCGAGTAATTCCTGATAGGTCAAGACGGTACCGTCCGCGAAGCGGAAGAATTCAACTGCATGCATTCTAGTGGGATCGCTTAAAGTGGAATTTAAGAGACGAACTTCATCACCGCCAAGACCGACTCGAATCACGACCGAGCCTGACTCGAGAGAGAGGGACGACGGCGTGATTCCTGGACCAAAGACGAGGGCATTGCCTTCGCCAGGTGCCACCGCATCGTCAATCGTGTCGATCCCATCGCCGAGATTGAA
>JAKDNQ010000245.1 GCA_030456405.1 Nitrospira sp. | reverse complement strand
AAGAAGACCGTGATTTTGTTGGGAGCCGACAAGGCCGGGGTGGGTCTCTTCAAAAATCTCGCGCCGCATCTGGTGTATGCCGCTGCTTCGCCTGAAGAGGCGGTGAAGCTGATCGGCGACCTCCTCTAGTAAGATGCTGAAAAAGTCGATCTTCTCACCCGCCCAACCCCGGCGGATATTTCACCCGCCTCCCTTGAGTCTGCCAAGACAGCCTCTTTGTCCAAGGACGCGCCGGGGTTGGGCGGGTGAGAAGTCTGAACTTTTTGAGCAGCCTGCGGGATCATGCTCCCGTTATGCCACGTAGGCGGACTCTCGAAGCTTTCACGAGGCTACATAGTTTTCCTCAGCCTGCTAGCGATCTCGTGCAGCCGTTCCTGGTTCTCTCATCGAACATTTTCCCGAAGTCTTCGCCTCTGAAGAACTGTGCCACTTCGTGGGGAGAGCCAACAGTTCTCAAACGTCCACTCTGTGCGGATCATGCCACATGGTGTCATGTGGCATAGCCGCCATTTTCTCCATCCTATCCGCACGTTAGTGGAGATCCATCTCGGCACGGATCTTGAGACCTTTTAGGCCTTTATGAAGGTTGTCTTGTGCACAGGAATGTAATCGCCCACCATGGTCATCGACGACACGAGGAGGGGACTGCTCTGTTCACGCCTGCTGCGCACCGTTTGTGCGCTGGTTGTGATGTGTCTGCTGATCGGTGCCGCCCCTACGCCCACGAAACCCGACTACGACGGCGCCTACCCTCGATATTCTCAACAGGAAATCCGGCGAGCCATCGCATGGTACGCCAAGAAGTATCGTCTCGATCCCGCCTTGCTGCGGGCTGTTATCAAGACGGAATCCGACTTTCGTCAGCATGCCGTGTCCCCCAAAGGCGCGGTCGGCTTGATGCAGCTGACGCCGGCTGCGGCGGCGACGTTGCGCGTGGGCGACGCCTACGATTCCATCCAGAATATCCGCGGAGGGGCCAAGCAACTGCGGCATTTGTTGAACCTCTACCAGGGCGATCTTCCCCTGGCCTTGGCGGCCTATAACGCCGGGGTCCATCGGGTCAAAGGCGGCAAAGTTCCGCGCATTCGAGAAACCAGGACCTACGTGAAGAGAGTACTGCGGTACTATGAGGTATTCCGTTCTCACCCACAGCCTTCTCCCAAGAATGAAAAGACGTGAGCGGGACGCTAACGAGGACGAGCTCCCATTCTCCTGCTGCAAGACCGGCTCCTGATTGCTTCTGATCATCCCTCGCCGGTTGTTCCGCATAGCCGGCGCATCAGGCCTCAAACTGTATCTTGCGGTGATGTTCCTGGTAACGAATGGGTCGAGCGGGTAAGAAGAATGCGTTCAGCGCTCTGCTAAAGCTTGGCATTCATAATTATGGCCCGAACTCGTTCACGCTGGGCCGGTCTGATCCCTGTAAATTCGAGGCCGAACAGTGCGCCGTTGACCCATCGTACCAGAGCTTCGTCGATGCGCAGAGGCCATTTCTGGTCGTGAAGGAATAGGGACAAGCGGAGCACCATGCCGACCTGCACCTCGGTAAGAGACTTCGCCTGACACCCGTTCGTGGAGAGATCGATGACTGTCGCCTCGCCCTCGAAGTCATCCTCTCCAAAAAAGAATAGACGGCAACTCAGACTGAGCCGGCGGCCCCGACGTTCCGCCATCGCAGCCTCGTAGTCAGAGTTCCCCACTCGCTTCGATCTGGAGTCCTGCATGGCCACCGATCACATCCTTTCTCGTAATTACTTTCCTATAAATAGTATTCCGGTCAAAGAGTCAATTGGAGCCTGATCGTAGTATAACCAATTCGATCATGGATGGAACGAAAACCTCGCAATATGCACTCGTGTCAGAACCGACCTCTTCCAGTGTCTGCGTAAAAGAAGGGTGTGGCCTTTCTGGAACTCATCTGCGACAGGAGCGGCATGAGGATGGAGACGTGATGCGGCGATGGAACAAGATTGACCGAAACTCCTTACCAATTTCCAGTTCAATGCCCCATCTTTGGACCGGCAGCCGTGTCGCCCTTCGAGACGAGCGTGAAACGAACCGTCGACTCACAGTGAGGACATTTGGCTCGAATGGTCGACTCATCGAGGAATTCATATTGGCTCTCTGTGAGCCACATGAGTTGAGAGCACTTGGGACAGCTACGGACTTGCGTTGCCATGACGTTCCTCGTACACTCCTTGTGAATGAATTGCTGTGACGAGGAGCCTGTCCGACATTGACCATTCTACTGCGGCGAACGATCCGCGACCATCTGCATCGTTCTCGGCCCGAAAAAATCCTCAACGTATTCCAGCGAATACGCTTCCGGTTTTTCCAGGCTTGCGGCCTTGCACCTGGTCACGCCTCGTTCACCTCATCACGAAGGCAATGTCGGACAGGCTCCTAGGAGATAATCTAGTACAAGATGCCCCCTACCCTCAAGCCAGCCATCGCTTTTGCCGAAAAGAAAGATCTCGACCCCGCCAAGCTCGTCCGCCTCTACCAGCAAGCGCCATGGGCCCAAGGGCGGACTCTTGAAGATGCGCGCGAGCTGCTACGCCACACTGATATCGCCGTGACAGTATGGAACGGAGATCTATTGATCGGATTTGGACGAGTATTAACGGACTATGTCTACCGCGCGACGATATGGGACGTCATCGTCGATAAGGCCTATCAGGGTCAGGGCATCGGCGCCGATATCGTCCAGCGCATCTTGAACCATCCTCGCCTCAAAAAAGTTGAGCTGTTTTGGCTTTGCACCAGCCGCCCGGGCTTCTATGAGAAGCTGGGGTTCAGCTCCAAGGAGCAGACCGGCATGGTCTGGTCACGCAACAACCAATCTCGCCTCGAATAATCCGACCGTCAATCTTTTTTTCTTTGCAAGGAAATCTGCATGCCGCGTCGGGCAGACGCTCGATGCGGCATACAGACGGGTCACCGAAGTTAGAAGGTGTAGCGAACACCAACTAAGAGATTGATTGAAGAGGCATCGACCGAGCCGGCATCTTGATTATTGACTTCGAGCCCGCCCCGGTTCCGTTTCCACGCCGCTTCCGTATTCAGCATGAGATTGTGTGTCAGCGGAAAATCCAACCCACCCGCCAATCGATAGGCAAAGGTGTTGGACGGACTGATCGTTCTCAACCCCCGGTTCTCAGCGTCATCCGCCTCACTGAAGGAGTTCACATTCATACCGATGCTCGTCGAGAGATAGGGCGTGATACCTGAAAAATGTCCGGGGCGAAATTCAACCGTCGGTAATAGTGAGACGGTATTCAGCGTACCAAGGTCGAAGCTCGGATTGCGACTATCAATCGATCGGCGCTCCCACTCCATCATGAAGCCAAGGCGCATCCATTTATTAATCCCGTACATGGCCTGAAGATTGACTGGTGTTGGACCGACGCTGGTCTTCGTATCTGTTGCCCAGCTTTGCGTCGGAATATTGAAACCGGTCCGCGCGCCGAGAGTCCATTTACCTTCATTGGCTTGGCCCTCATGCACCCATTCGGCCTGGGCAAGACCAACCGAACCGCACCCCAGAGCCGCAACCAACACACCAACACCAACCACGAGATGTCTTGTACGCATCGATATCATCCTCCTTTACACCACGAATGACTGCGTGAATAAAAGTCTCGACAAGCACACACTTCCCTCTCCGCTGATGTCCTTGAGAGACAGTATGACGATAACGGGTTTCATCTGCAGCAAGTCCTATGCCCTTACACGCATACTCATAGATGTTTTATCTTCTGGACTATCCATGGATTCGGCGACTGCTGTACTTTTCCAGTGCAGCGCCTGTACCAGACGGTGCGTTGCAAGGCTACGACTGACTCATGAATGACACAGCCACATGCCCTTTCGCAAGGTTGAAATGAGAAACCTGGTCCGCATGCAGGCAGGCGCTATCGCACTATCGATCTGCGGCGACAACAGGCTTTCGGTCAACGGACTAGCAGAATGCTGAAAAAGTCCTCCAGCTTCGTTCTCGCGTCGCTCAGAGGCTCAACGTTGAAGAGAGGTTTTTCGGAGATCGGAAACACTGAAGGGGCTTATCCATTCACAAGATCCATTTCAAGGGTGAACGGCCCACACAAAGTGCGGTACGTACCTCCTCGCCTCTTCGCTCACTGCAGCCTTGCTTGGGACAAGGCGCGGTTCGGCGCGCCAGGGTTGTGTGGGTTGAGAAGTCTGGCCTTTTTGAGCATCCTGCTGACTACTCAGACACTATCGCCCTACGTATTATCACAGC
>JAKDNQ010000244.1 GCA_030456405.1 Nitrospira sp. | reverse complement strand
GCCTTGCCGACCCCTAAAACTGCGGCGACCTGACACGTGGACTGCCGTTTTTAGGATGAAGGATTATCACATCAACATTTTCTATAGCGAGGCGGACAAGAGCTATATCGCGGATATTCCAGATCTGGATGCCTGTTCTGCTTTCGGGAAAACTCCGACCGACGCCCTGAAACAAGCGCAACTGGCCAAGAAAGTCTGGCTGGAAGCGGCTCGAGCGGCGGGCAAACCCATTCCCAAACCGCGTTACCGACCTGCCATCTACCAAACCGGCTCGTAAGATAAAGAGGCTTCCACTGCCACGCGGATGTGGGACAGAGGATGGGGAGGGAGTGGCCAGGTGCCCTTCTTGCTCGCAGAACAAAGGAGGGGATGGAGGCTGATGATCTTCTGTGCTCGCGCAACGCGCGGCCTCCAGAGGTTGGGAAGGGTAGCCTGGTCGTCCTCCTGCTCGCGGAACGCGCACGATAAGAATGTGCTCGTTCGACGCGCGCAATCGAGGATCAACCAGGCTACCCTTGGCGAGGAAGGAATGGAGAGAATGCGCGCAGTAAAGGGCGGTCGGCATAGGGCGGAGTCACCTGGCTGCCCTGTTGCTAAGTATTTTCCGCTGGTTGTGGAGGAGAGGAAGAGAAAAGGAAAGGATTGGAATCATCGCTGCATCCCTGTCGGCACGCAATGACGGGCAGTAGATTATTTGAGCAGAACTAGGGAGTTCCCTAGTTTCGTAAACGGGTGGACTTTGTCTCTGTGAGTATGTAAGTATCCGCCCGGTATCTCCACTGCATCTCTTTTTATAGTCAAACCTCGGGCGCCTCGGTATTTGCCAGAGAGGGGAGGGTCTGGGCTCGAGCAGCGCATCCAAATAGTGAACCGATGGTGAGCCGACTTCCATCGACGTTGGCATGTCGCTTGCGCGGCGCCCGTGTACATGGTCTCACTTCCAACCAGGGAAAAGGAAACTGAAGATGAAAACTACTTTGATGGCAATGTTGATCACGGCCACGCTTCTGGCCTCGGCTAGCAGTTCCTTTGCGGAATTGGCATCGTTCCTGCAAGCCTCGAGCAACGAGGAGCAGCTCGCGAAGGACACCAAACCGAACGTCGTCACGATGAAGACGGACGCAGGCGGAGGCATCACTAATAAGTACGGTGCCGTTACAATCCATGCCGAAGGGGCGTACTTCTTGATGGGGGCAGCGCAGGTCGGCGGAAAAGTTGCGGGTACGGTACGACTTTGGATCAGGGTCAACGGCAAGGATGTAGTCAATTCCAACACCGAGCAGGTGATTCCTGACGCGTCCTTCACCGCCGTTCTGGTATCCCAAGGCGTGGCGCTGTTGAAGAATGGCGATACGATCGAAGCGGTCTACTCCGGGTCGGCGCCTGGCCTCGGTTTGATCGTGAAAAAGCCGGAAGGTGAACCCGTGGTGCCGAGCATCATTTTTTCGGCATTCAAGGTCAATTGACCACGGCAACAACGAAATAAAAAGGGGTCGCGAGTCTTAAGTGGGTCTAGGGCGATAACTGCTAGAGTAACTCACTGAATGTGGCGAAGCGTTAAGGCGACAGGCTTGTAGGCGGCCTGTCGCCTTTCTATTTTTATTAGCTGAAGACTTACTGGCAGGGGTGGCATGGCCCTGAAGCGTAATTCGCCGGAGGAACGGAGAAGACCCAGCCGTCTCACCAACTCGACGGCGTGCGCAAACGTGACGCTCGTTATTCCTCGCGTCGCGTACCCCATCGAGACTTTGCCAGGAAGGAAAGCGGAAACCGACTGAGTCTAGCCCGCATTGTTCATGACGGTTCGTCGCCCTTCGACAAGCTCAGGGTCCCGAGCACAGTCGAGGGACGAAATCGCTGAGCTGCGCCGCGAGACCGGCTCGTGGATTCCGGAGGACCTGAGGCGTACTCGTGCAGTACGGTGAGGGTCCAAGGGGCGAGCCCGCCGGCCAAAGGCTTGTCGTAGCAGCGGATCGGCGATTGCAACAGAAGCGCTCATGAACAATGCGGGCGAGGAAGGAATTTCCGAAGGCTTCCGCCTGGCAAAGTCCGAAAGGGCCGTTCCGGGAGGCGTTGGAGCGGAAAGGTATGCGACCACGCCTGGGGCGAGTGGGGTTACTCGGCTGGCTCCGCTCCGCCTTCCCAGAGTTTTACCGTCCTATCCCATGATGCGCTGGCGAGTCGGCGTCCGTCCGGTGAGAGGCTGAGCCCCCATACGCCGGCGCTATGGGATTTGACGGTGCGGAAACATCGACCGTTCGAGAGTTCCAAAACCGAATGGTGTTGTCGTCACCGGCGCTGATAACGACTTTGCTGTCCGGGGTGACGGCAAGGGCGCGCACCCACGCGGTGTGGCCTTTCAGCGTTCGTTGTTCCGGCATGTGGGGCATGTCGAACAACTTGATAGTCTGCCACAGATCTCGGTGATCAATAATTTTGGAAGATGCAAGGAACCATTCTGTGAATTAGTGTAGAGGGATGAAGATCGTGTATGAAGAGCCGTTGCTGGCGAACGATGGATTCTGACACCGTTGTCAGTTCAGACTGCATCGAGCAAGGCTCGGGGGTTCTTGTGGGCGATCGCCAAGAGCGTGCGAGCTGGGCCGGAGGGAATCCGTCGTTTCTGTTCCCATTCTTGTAGTGTGCGAACGGATACGCCGAGCAATCGTGCAAACTCGATTTGGGACAAACCCACACGCGCCCGCGTTTCGGCTACCGGAGGATGTGTGAGGACACGCCCTATGCTTCCTCGCTTGAGTTCTCGGAGTCCATGGAGAATTTCATTCCCGATGTTACGAGCTTTTGTCTTTCTCATCGTCGATCTCCTTTTTGATCTGTCGGAGCATGTGTGACGGAATGTTCTCCGCCACATTTTTGGGATAGAGGGTCAACAGCCACATCTCGTCCTGCTTTGTACGCGCATAATAGATGACCCTAGCCCGCATTTTTCATGAAGATTCGTCGCGAAATCGCGCAGTCGCCAGCGAGACAGGCGCGCGGAGCCGCGAGGGAGAGAGGCATACTTGAAACAGTATGTTGACCGACCGAGCGGCGAGCCCGCTTGATTGGACGCAGCGCCAGCCGCGTCCAGGCTTGTCGCAGCAGCGAATTCGCGATTGCAGCAGAAGCGTTCATGAATAATGCGGGCTAAGTCCGACACGTTTCCCACGTCCAGCGATTCCCCACCGGAGTTTACGAAGACCGCCGGAGCCAGGGATGAGGGGGCCTGCTTCGGGGTCTGAAGCAAGGGCGGCTTGTAACTGCCGATAAGAATCGTCGGAGAGATATTCCTCGACCAGTCTGCTAAACAGTTTCTTCGCGATGAACGTGACCATGAATCGCTACTATACGTCAGAGACGTACTCTTGGCAAGAAGGTTCCAGATGCGCCCGTATTTCTGCATGGCGAACGTGGTTGTCGCTCTGTATGGGGCCAAGAAACACAGAGATATTCGTGGGGTCGTTGCTTGACTTGGTACCTGTGACGCTTTGATGCCGGAGGCGAGTTTGTGGGAATTCGAATTCCGTGCTCAGCAGATCTGAAGCATACTACGCCGCGCGGTGTTTTGTTGTCCTGCTGCTTGGTCGCGATGTTGACGGACGAAGCGGACCACGGGGCACTTCGGCATGCAACTTCAGTCCCAGCGCTCCGATAACCTTGAGGATGGTATCGAAGTCGGGGCTTCGCTCACCGGAGAGTGCCTTGTACAGGCTTTCGCGAGAGAGACCGGCATCCCGGGCAACCTGAGCCATGCCCTTGGCGCGGGCAATATCGCCCAATGCCTTGGCGATAAACGCGGCATCGCCATCGACCTCCTCCAGGCACACCTCCAAATACGCCGCCATTTCCTCCGGAGTGCGAAGATGCTCGGCAACATCGTAACGAGTGGTCGTCGTTTTGCTCATGATCCTCTCCTACAGATTGCGTGCGAGGCGCAAGGCGGTTTTGATATCGCTGGCCTGTGTGCGTTTATCACCGCCAGCCAACAAAACTATCACCTCTCGCCCCTGCTGGGTGTAATACACGCGGTAGCCTAGCCCGTAATCGATTCGCATTTCGGAAACGCCCTCGCCCACTGGCCTCACATCTCCAGGATTTCCTGATGCCAGACGTTCGACCCGTACCTGCACGCGCGCCCTTGCGTGAAGGTCTCGCAATCCGTCAAGCCACCGGGCATACGTCTCGGCCTTCCGAATCGCGAGCATGAAATACTGTAGCCATGTGGATACAGGTTGTCAATGCATGCGCAAGCAAGATCTCCGG
>JAKDNQ010000243.1 GCA_030456405.1 Nitrospira sp. | reverse complement strand
GTTCGGCGGGAAGCCCGAATGCGTCCCACCCCATCGGATGCAACACATTGAAGCCTCTCATGCGCTTGTAGCGTGAGACGATATCCGTTGCGGTATAGCCCTCAAGATGACCGACATGAAGGCCAGAACCGGATGGATAGGGAAACATGTCGAGGCAGTAGAACTTCGGCTTGGCCCGGTCGTCAGTCACACGGAAGGTCCGATGCCGCTCCCAATAGGCCTGCCACTTCTCTTCAAGGGCGTGATGATCGTAGGTCTTGCTCATAGCTCGTTATTGATGTCGAAAAGTCATAACGTCCAAGGTCCTCAAGTCAGGGATCTCCGACCTTCCACGGTCGGACTTCCAGACTGACAACGCGAGAGAAAACCTAACATAGATGGCACGAAGCGACAAGACGAGTGAGACGCAGATCGGGTAAACACGAGCACCTGTGAGCGATGTGACGAAGTGTCACGGTCTGACCGCTGGGGGAAGCTGTGCCAGAATCAAGGCGTGGACCTTCTCGGCTAAAGCAACCCCTTGGACCAGCGTCGTCTTATCTTTCATAGAGGACTTTGCCTTCAGCAAGCACGGTCGAAATGAACGCATTGGGCACGGTTTGCCATTCCCGCACTTCCAGAGGAGTCCAGACGACGATGTCTTTCGCCGGAAAGAGCCCGCACAAGACACGACGATACCGCGCCGACCTCGCATAGCGCGGAAGATCGGAATCCTCGATGATCAGAAGGTCCAGGTCACTATCCGGCCGGACCGGGCCTTTCACGCGGGAACCGAAAAGGACAATTTTATGAGGAGAGCCGGCAGCCACAATGCGGCGAACCGCTTCGCCGAGCAGCTCTTCGTTGACGGGGGGATACGTAAGGCACTGAAGCATGCGACAAGGGTCTCCTGACCAAGGCGAGGGCATCATAACCCATGTTGCCGTGTGTTTCTACAATGTGAGAGGCTGGCAGAAACGCAAGAGCGGCGAGTTCCCTCTTCAGACGTACTCAGGCTGTTGGCTATTTCAGCTGAAAAAAGGCCAGCTCCCACAGGAGGGAAGGAGCTGGCCACGCAAACAAGGCCACAAGAGATTAGTGGCCCGGACTCGTCAGCTTAGAAGTGGTATCCGACGCCAAAGGCGAGAATGTGCGCGCTGTAGTCTGCCGAAGCCTCCCCATTCGCCACCACGAAATTACTGTGGCTGAGATTTGCGCGGTTGAACTTCCATTCCCCAAAAAGCGCTAGGTTTGTCGTTATCCGGTACCTCAACCCGAGTTGCGTGTTCAGTCCCACATCAGTGCCCGAACTGGAAAAAGAGCCCTCCGAAAGGCGGGAAAAGAATACCCCTAGCCCCACTCCGGCGTAGGGTTCAAATGCCCCCGCTTGATACCGGATCACAATGTTCACTGGAGCCCAGGTCAAAACACGCAAATTTATTCCAGTCTGTTCCCCAATATTCACCCCTCCTATAGTTACGTTTTGCTGCTTCACATGAGGCGTGGCATTGAACGCTTCGGTTTCAACGCCTAGATTGAATTTTTGCCACTTTAGCGAGTCAAAATAATACCCGGCCTTAGCTCCATACATCAGGGAAGTTTGCAACGAGAGATCACTCGCACCGATGGTTTGTCCCGCAGCACTGAACTCAACATTGCTAAGGCTATACGGGATGTTCACACCTGCTTGCCCCGCGACATACATCTCAGCCTGGGCCGGAGTGCTAGTGAGAGCTAGAGAGAGAGAGAGAGAGAGAGAGAGAGAGAGAGAGAAGAGCGAACACGGAAAGTCTGTGCGTCATCCGTCCAACCATTTATTAGGACCTCCTGTTAGAGAGAAAATGTTACTCGATGCCACGCAAAATCTACTTTACAAAAGGACTCCTCACAACAAAAAACACAAAAACCAAACTGTTCGGCGTGCTGCAATTCGCATTCAACATGTCACCCCGCCGAGTCGTTCCCCTATGACGACCAATTCTTTGATTTTGCTGTCAGCACCTGGACACTCTGAACCGGAAGATTGATCAGCTCATCGAACAGGCGAGACCCACGATCACGCAGCTGAAGCGGTTTCAGATGCAAGCGTGCCCTAGACTCGGAGGCGAGATGTATCGAGGTACCGCAATCCGATCAGATTAGATTGTCGGGTTTCCGTTGAGGAGAGGAGAAAAACCGGTCACCGAGACGAACTGAGCGAGCGGAGCGGGAGGCAGCCGAGAGCTCGATTTGGCGCTATGAATCAAGTGGGCGACGCCAAATTGTTGCGCGGCAATCAAACAACCTTCATCGTCATCCATATAGAGAGACCTTGTCGGATCGAATCCCAGTAATCGCTGGCAATGAGGCCAATACTCAGGGCGCATTTTGAGATACCCTACCTCAAAGGCATTCACAATCCTCTCGACATGCCGATCGAGCCCGGTCTTGGCGACTTTTACCGACACACCCGCCTCGTGTGCATTTGTGACAATCGTCACACGCTTCCCGATCTGGTGAAGGTAACGCAAGAAATCTTCCGCCCCCGGTAGGAACCCGATCAGATGATCCAACTCTTTTGTCAGGGCCACCACGTCGATCCCCACTCGCTGCGTCCAATAATGCAGATCAGTCCAAGCCAATTCACCTTCGACGGAGCGGTACATCGCCATGAGTCTGTCGCGAGACTCTTCGATCTGTAGACCGTGAAGCGCAGCATAACGGCGCGGCAACTCTTCCTCGAAAAAGAAATTGTCGAAATGGCGATCGAGCAATGTCCCGTCCATATCGAGCAGGACATCGTCGATCTCGTCCCAGTCGACGAGGTGAGGAGTAAGGGGTGAGGGGTAAGGGGTCATGCGCAGAGTATAGCGAAGGCCTGGGACGAACACGAGAGCCGTTGTCTTTGGCAAAACCCCTATGATACGGTCCATCACGAGTGTTCAATTCTTCGTTTCTCCAGCTTCACCATGATTTCCAACCCCTTACCCCTCACTCTTTACCCCTCACGCATTCCGTTGGTGGCCATCATCGGTCGCCCCAACGTCGGCAAGTCCACGCTCTTTAATCGCATGCTCGGCAAGCGCACGGCGATCGTCGACGACGTTCCGGGTGTCACCCGGGATCGTAACTACGCCGATGCCACCTATCGAAATAGGCCGTTCCGTCTCGTGGATACGGGGGGTCTGGACCCGTCGGCATCGGAAGGCATGCTGGTCCTCATCAAGCGTCAATCGGAGATCGCCATTGCAGAAGCGGATATATTGGTCCTGCTGATGGATGGTCGGACCGGGCTCACGACACCGGACCAGGCGGTCGTCCGCCTTTTGCGCGGAACCCCGAAACCGTTGTTCGTCGTCGTCAACAAGATCGATACACCCAAGGTCGAACCGCTCGTGGCGGATTTCTATCGATTGGGGACCGATACGCTCTATCCAGTCTCTGCGGAGCATGGCATCGGCGTCTCCGAACTCCTGGATGCCATCTATCCGCTCCTCCCAGACCCAGGTGAGAACGCTGAGCAATCGACGATGCCCCGCATTGCCGTGGTAGGACGGCCGAATGTCGGCAAGTCCACGCTGGTGAATGCCGTGCTCGGAGAAGATCGCGTGGTGGTCAGCGATGTACCGGGAACCACGAGGGACTCGATCGACTCCATTGCCCTTCATCAAGGTCGGACATATCTCTTCACCGATACGGCCGGTATCCGACGGCGCGGGAAGATCGACCGGGGCATTGAAGGCTACAGCGTAGTCCGATCGCACCTGGCCATTGGCCGATCCGACCTCGGAGTCTTGTTACTCGATGCCGTAGAGGGTGTCACCGAGCAGGACACGAAGATTGCCGGGATCATCATCAAGCAAGGACGCGCCTGCTTCCTGCTGGTGAACAAGTGGGACCTGCGGGAAGGCGATACCCAGGCTCGGCAAGAGGTCGAACAGGAGCTTCGACGGCGTTTCCCCTTTCTCACCTGGGCGCCGGTCCTCTTCGCCTCCGCGGCTCATCCCCATTCGCTTGGGGCGCTCTTTCCGACCATTGATAGGGTATTCGCAGCGTTTTCAAAGCGGATCCCGACTGGAGCCTTGAATAAGTTCCTCCAGGAAATCCTTGCCACCCACCCCCTGCCGGTGCGCAAAGGCAAACCGACGAAGATCACGAAATCTGCCTTCATGACCCAAGTCGCCACAGAACCGCCTGTCTTTGCCTTGTTTGTCGGGCATCCCGACAATATCACCCCCGCCTATCTCCGCTTTCTCGAGAATCGACTTCGCGAGGAATATGGATTCGAAGGAACCCCGATTCGCATGCTGAT
>JAKDNQ010000063.1 GCA_030456405.1 Nitrospira sp. | reverse complement strand
AGATACTTCGGTGGAGGTGGCAAGGCGCCCTGTCCTGGCGTTGCGGTACTCCCGCAATCCGGTGGGCAGGTTTTGAGACCTTGAGTTGGATCGGGAAGGTTCGACTCCATCTTCTCCAGCTGACATTGTGTAAGCCGTCCCCCGTCCTTCCCTCCACAACGAGCCGGCACAGACGAGCTGCCGACCTCTCGATAGCCTTCGGGGCAGGACCCACACACGGACAGCAGATTTCCCCCCAACGGCACACACTGAACGAGGGTGGGATCACCGTCTTTGCAAATCTCGCTGGCCTCGGTCACCCCCGTGGTCGCATAACCATCAGGGCATTGGCCACAAGTCTTGCGAATACTTTTGGGCTCGTCCGACTCTTGAGCCTGCGCAGGCATTGCCGCTACGACAAAGAGAAGCGCCAGAAGTCCGATGAATCCTTGAGTCAGGACTCTGCATTGAATCATTCTCGCCATTATCCTTACCCCCTTCCAAGTTCCTTCAAAGATTCACGGATCATATCCTTAAGCACGATGGTCTCAGCATTGGACTGCTTCACACGTTTTAATGCGTCTTTGGCGTCTTGCGGACGATAGCCCAAATTCACGAGCGCCGACAGCGCGTCGTCGAAGATCGCATCTTGTCCCTGCCTGGGAGCATCGCTTTCCGGCGCGAGGCCGGGATGAAGTTTTCCGATTTTATCCTTCAGCTCTAGCACGAGCCGGCCGGACGACTTGCGACCGATTCCTGGCACTGTCGTCAGCTTCTCGACATCTCCCGATTGGATCGCTGAAACCAGATTGGATACCGGGAGAGCGGACAAGATACTCAGAGCCAATTTGGGTCCGACGCCGGATACGCTGGTCAGCAGTACGAAGGCGTCTTTTTCTTGCGACGTCAGAAAACCGAAGAGCTGAATTGCGTCTTCGCGGACGTGAGTATGCACCGCCAGTGAGGTGCTTTCGCTGAGATTGGGCAATCCGTAGTAGGTACTGAGAGGAATATACGCTTCGTATCCAACCCCGTGCACGTCGAGGATCAGATAGGTCGGCGCCTTAAAAACCAGTCGGCCTGTCAATAACGCGATCATACAGTTATCAGTTTTAAGTTAGAAGTGTTGAGTTCGCTGCCAACTCATAACTCACAACTCAAAACTTATAACTCGTCGTCATCCGGCCGCCGCAGTGGCCACTTTCTCCATCACCTCGTCAGAAATATCGAAATTCGCATGAACCTTCTGCACATCGTCATGCTCGTCCAAGACTTCCATCAGCTTGAGCATTTGCTCGGCAGCCTTTTCTTCCAACTTGATCGTATTCTGCGGTACCGCGGTGACTTCTGCAAGCGCGGTATCGATTTTTGCATCGGCCAGCGCTTTCTTCACGGCTTCAAAGTGGTGTGGATCTGTGATGATCTCAAAACTTTTCTCACCCACCTTGACGTCCTCCGCTCCTGCATCGAGCGCAAGGGACAACAGGGTATCTTCGTCGACTTTGCCCTTCTCGATCGTCAGCAGCCCCTTTTTATGAAACTGCCAGGAGACCGCGCCGGCTTCCGCCATATTGCCGTGGTTTTTCGTGAGAAGATTTCGTATCTCAGCCACAGTACGATTGCGGTTGTCGCTCGTGATTTCCATCAGGAGGCCGGTCCCGCCGGGCCCGTACGCTTCTAACGTAAACTCTTCATAGGCGACGCCCGGCAATTCTCCCGTGCCGCGCTGAATGGCTTTCTTCAGCGTATCGCCGGGCATATTCGCCTCTTTTGCCTTCAAGATGGCCAGCCGGAGCCTCGGATTACCGTCTGGATCTGCGCCTGTGCGAGCGGCGATCGTCACCTCGCGGATAATTCTCGTGAAGATCTTTCCACGCTTGGCGTCCTGAGCGCCTTTGTGCCGTTTCACCGTCGCCCAATGGCTATGTCCACCCATATACACACTCCATGCAGCAGGGCTTAGAAAAGTCGACTGCGCAACAACACACTCTCGCTGAGAGATCGTACTCGTAGCATAGGGTTTAGAAAGGTGTCAATTATGCTGGGAAGCACACTGCGGGCATCGTTACTCCGAATAGATCAGCAGCTGTATCCCGATGAGCAGAATTAAGCCGGCCCAGGGCAATTCCCACTTAGAGACCCCTTCGTGAGACGGGGAACGGAACCAATCGGACAGGAGTTTGGACGAACCGGCCGTCACCGCCATAGAGCCCATAATCGCATGGTCCGTCGCGATCTTGGCGGCCGAGGGATGGAGGCCGTGGGAGTGACCGAACAACATCAATCCTCCGATGATGGCAAAGAGCGGCAACGGCGCGACCCAGGCTGCATGACGGATCTGTCCAAGCCTGCGAAGCAGTTCGATGGCGCCGACCGTCAACGACAAGATCCCGTAACCCTTATGTTGAAAGATTTCTGGATCACTGCCGAAGAAAGTCTGCATGAAACTCAGCGAGCCGATCGGCCACGCATTATGATCGCTCCAGACAAGGAGAAAAAAGCCTGACGTGAGCAAGGCTCCCGGCAAAAGAAACCTGGTCCAAGCCCAGAATGACATCGCTAACGCATGACGCAGTTCGCTGAACCCGATGATGAGCACCAATATGCCGGTCAGGTGGTGATTGAACTCAGAATAGGCAATCCCGGCCACGGACCCTTCCCACCCCAACTGATCACCCTTTGCCATATGATGTTCTTGGTCGGCGCTGACCTGTTCCAGAACCGATGGCTGACCATGTCCATCAGGCTGCGCCCAGAGAGGTACGGCTGACAGGAGCAGAAAAACCAGAATGACGTATCCCGCACAGCGGCTTCGGTGCGATCCCTGCATCATTCCGCCACCACGATTGTTGCTCACAAGAAAGGCCCATCCAGGTAACCGGACGGGCCTTAACGCTACATCTATGATTTTTCGCCTTGTTCGCTTACATGAACTTCGTAAACTTATCTTTCACGTCATCCATCACTTGAGCCGTAATGGTCGCCATCCCGCGCTCTTTCGCCACACGCTCAACCTCTTTGCGGGCCATGGGGCGGATGAAGTCCGGAATGTTTTCAAGCCGCTTCTCAGCATCAGACGTCCAGGCGATTCCGTTGCTCGACTCACCCTTGGAATCGTCCATCACTTGTAACGTGATGGTCTTGTATCCCTGCTTGCGGGCAAAGGCCTCCACACTGCCCTGCACCATCGGCTTGACGAACGAGGGAAGTCGGTCGAGCTTTTCCTTCGCATCGGGCGACCAGGTGAACTCTGAGGCTGTCGTCCCAGCATCGCCGGGCTTACCGCCAGACGTAAGGCCCATTTCAGCGACCATGGCGGAGAAGGGACAGCCGCTGCTGGATTTTTCACCCGGCACAGCGGTGGTAGCAGCCGTAGCCGCCGGCTGGCCTCCTTGAATTTTCTCGTTCAAATAGGCCGCCATCTGACCAGGGATGGGGGGGGCTTCGGCTTTGAGCGTGCCCTTCGTCATCTCGAACGGCTCGGCATCAGCAGTGCGCCCACCCAACTTCACTCCAAGGGAACTGACCATCTGAGTTTCACCTGGATTCGTCACCATCGAGAACTTGGCATTACAAGATGGACAGCCGAAAAACACGCCGAGCGTATCTTCCCCAGGCTTTTCCACCTTCTCGAAGTTCATGTAGGTTTCACAGTTCAAGCATACGAATTTCATGGGATCTCCTCTTCAGTGCGTTGCGTCACAATTGTTCAGCCAGCACTTTTTTGTAGTCCAGTAACGTTTTAATGCGCCCGGCAATGTCTTGGTACCGTTGAATCGTCGGATACGTGTCGTCGAGCAACGGCTGGCCTTTGTCGAAAGTGCGCACGAGTGTCCGGTCGAAGGGAATCCGTCCGAGCAGCGGCAAATCCAGTATTTCACACATCGCCTCGGTATTGCCTTCGAACAACTCGTTCACCTCTCCACAAGAAGGGCACCGATACTCGCTCATATTCTCGATCATGCCCATCACCTTGATGCCCATGTCGCGGGCATAGGTGACCGATTTCTGCACGACATCCGATGCCACTTCCGACGGCGTCGTGACGACAATCGCTCCTGCTAGGTCTGGGATAAACCCGGCGATGACCGGAGGCTTATCCGCCGCGGCCCCAGGAGGCAAATCGACCAGGAGATAATCGAGTTCGCCCCAAACGACATCGGCCAAAAATTCTCGAATGACATTCATTTCCATCAACCCAAGCCACACCGGGCTCACGTCCATCGGCCCCTTCCAACGTACCGGCGACGCATCTTCCAGAAAGAAGTCCATCGACGCGACTTTTACTCCGAGCGGCCCGACCGGGGGAATCGCTCCTGCAGGCCCCATGGTCAACGACTGACCGTGCAAGCCCAACATGCGGGGCACACAGGGCCCGTTCAGATCCACATCTAAAAGCCCGACCTTCGCTCCTTGCCGCGCAAAGGCCAACGCCAAATTGACCGTGGTCATGCTCTTGCCCACGCCGCCTTTTCCGCTCATGACCACCAGCTTATGCTTGATGCCGGCCATGCGCGCGTGAACCTGTTTGGTATTTTCTGAAATCTGCGCGAGAACTTTGGCGTCGTCTGAATACTTCAATTTACCAAGAATGGCCTTCAGATCTTTTTCAACCGCCATAACGGAAACCCCTTGCTAACTGAGCGAATACACAGAGGTTGACCGTAACACAGGGATTTCCGGGGAGTCAAACTCCACACATCCAGCCCGCCAGATGACGCACATTCCGATGTCTAAGCTAAGCTAACTTGCGCGCTGCTGTTTGGCCCGTCCGGTTGAGCGACGGGTTAGGCGTGCAGTGGTCGCAGCGACATCCAAAAGTCCTCGCAACGCCTCGTTGACCGCCTTAGCATTCGGGAACGCTTCGGCAATCTCGGGTTCGAGAACGACAACATTTGTCTCCCTGGCGGCCCGAGCAGCATACTTCCCCCGCACGAGCTTTCCAAAGTCCGACCGCCTGTATTCCGGCCGCAGTTCATCGCCTGCTTTACGACTCCCCCTCTTCATAGATTCTCCTTTCCTGTCTCGTTACCAGACGAGCACTGATCATTCGAACAGTTTCGCTCTCATCGGTGTGTGCCACGACCAGAAGGCGATCTTCACTCGAATTGCCAAAGGTGACAAAGCGCTGCTCCTCACCGGAATGATCTGGATCGGAGCCGGTGATCGAAAGCGCATCGTGGAAGATCGTTGAGGCCTCTTCGAATGAGACACCGTGTTTTTTCAAATTCGCAGCGGCTTTCTTCGGGTCCCAAGAAAATCTCATGCAGCCATCATAACCGCTCAAGCCTCGGCACGTCTAACGATCCAGTTGACTCGGGGGGCGTATGCGGGCGAAGGCGCGTTAGCGACGCCGTCCCTTAGAAGTAGAAATGTCTGTTAGGCCGCTGTGAGCCGGACTTTTCTGACCTTGCCGAGCTTCACATGCTGCTTGGCTTGCCGGAGATCGTAGTTGGACTGCATGGCAAATCAACTCTCCGGAGAACGGTCAAGCGCCTTGGAAAGGCGTAGCACCATGTCAGGACTGATGACAATCCGTGGGGCCTCACCCCGGCAGCTTCTTGCTCCGGGTGGAAAGCTTGCCTGGCCGAAGCAGGCGCTCGCTGCGCATGACGTACAGAATGAACAGGCGGGTGCCTTCTTGCCGATAGAAGACGCGGCAGGGCGGTTCGACAATCTGTCTGTAGCGCCATCCCTTCAGCTCCGGTGGCTTTGAACCGCTCCTGGGGTGATCGGCCAATTGCCCCACATGGCGAAATACCTTCTGTACAAGGCGCATTGCCGCTTCGGGATTGTCCAGCGCGATGTAGTCGGCGATGGCATCCAGGTCGTTAAGCGCCGGTTCCGTCCAGATTACCTCAGCCATCGGGCCATGCGCTGCTTGGCCTGGGCGTGGCTCAGGGTGCGCCCTTCCTCAATGGCGCGTTCTCCGCGGGCGATGCCTTCCAGCAGGCTCATCCGGCGTTGCAAGATCTCATAGGTTTCAACATCCACGAGATAGGCGCTAGGTACCCCATGCTGGGTAATGAGAATGGGTTCCTTGCTCCGTTCCAGATCGGACAGGAGTTCCGTGGCTTGGCGCTTCAAGGTAGTGACAAGTTCCGTTCGCATAAAGTGATACTAAAGTGTCACCGTACGCAATGCAAGCGTTTTGACGCCCAACGGCCCGGCGGATCAGCGGCGGCTGACCATCCACGGGGTCGTTGAGCCAACGCGAAGCATCGGCTGTAGCGCATTGTTGGGCGGCAACCCCGTTATGACATGACCCCTTAAACTTGAATATTCCCCGTAGCTTGCTACGGGGTTCGCCTCTGTGTCCGAGAAGTCTGCGAAATTGAGTTCTGTGATACCCCGCAGCTTGCTGCGGGGAGATTCATTCTTTAAACGGTGTTTTATATGCACGCCAAGTTTTCCCTCAGTCTGCTGACGTGACATGATAAAATGCCCAAGGAAGCCCAATGTGCAGTGGACGAGCCATCGCCTATCCTGCGCCAAGACGATGTCATACAACAAGATGTGACCCCTTTTATACGGATCGTCTTTCCTCTTGACCGGAGCCTTCGAGATGGGCGACCCCTTTGTGATTGCCGGAATCTCATCTGCCTAGCTGAGATCAGTCCGCCTTCTCTTTCCTGCACAGTAGGGACAACCGCGACCCATCACTCGCTTCTGAGGTGTAGCCAGCCATTCATGACCTTTCTCGCACATCCACCATACTTTTGTTGTTGACCGATAATAAATACTCTCAGGCGCCACAACATTCCTCGACAGGTTCCATTCCATAGCCAATCTTGGTTCCTTAACCGCGAGATTGTTGTCGGACGACACCTTTTTGCCTGCACAATAAGGACAACCCACACCTTTGATCCTGTTGTAGAGAAAAGACTTGTATTCATGTCCGGCTGAACATTTCCACCAAACATTTGCTCTCGCACTAGGCGTGAAATGCTCTGGGGTTAGCGGGGCGTTCTTTTCGTAATGCCACTCCTGAGTCAGATGGCTATATCGTCCTGCTAGCGAGTATTCCGGGGGTGGATAAGGCAAGTATGACAAGGCCTTCTCATACTCCTTACTATTGTGAAGCGTATTACCTTGCAAGTAGGTCTTGAGCTTTCTCAGATCCGGCCCGCTCAATGAAATGTGTTTGACGACATTCCTTACCAACCGATGAATAATGACTATGTCATCTTCATTTTCGCTGCACTCGGTGTCAGAGCCTGATATGCGAATGAGCCTCTTGTCTCGCACACGTAGCAGCTCAACCCCCTTTTCTTTTAACTGCTCCCCTTTGACTCTATCCTTCTCTTCTTTACCAATATGCCAGCGGTAACCATCCACCTCCACAGCAAAGGCATACTTGGGAATATGAATATCCGCCTCAATACCACCTATCTTGTCTCTCCACCGGACATCCTCAAATAGATGCCTGAGTTCACATAGGATACGTATCTCTAAGCGAGATGTCTGCGGATTACAGAAAGGACATCCGGTCTTATCAACTCCCGTCCTCTTGTTTGGTGAAGTTTGCCATTCATGTCCTTTGATACATCTCCACCATACTTTTCTGTTACTGCCCGGCTTGAACATTTCTGGTGTAAGCGGACTATTTTTCTCGACATGCCATTCTTCAACAAGCTCGGGGAAAACCACGGCCAGATTATTTTCTTTTGTAGCTCTTCGCCCGGAACAATATGGACAACCAGTTGCCTTTGATTTATGCGTCCGAGAACATACGGCAGCCCTCCAACAATGCTCTTTTTCGCATAGCCACCATACTTTCTGGTCGGTACCTGGCCTAACATCTTTTGCGGACAAGACCCCGTTTTTCTCTGCGTGCCATTCCTGTGCAAGTAATGGATACAGCGCGGCCAATGAATTATCGGAACCAACAGACCTTCCAGAGCAATACGGACATCCTGAGCCCTGTTTGGTCCGATATGCGATGCCAGTTTTCCACTCATGATCCTTTTCGCACTTCCACCAAACCTTCTTATGACTATAAGGCAGCAGGTCATCAGGGCGGATTGTCTTGTTCTTGCCAAAGTTCCACTCAGTAAGAAGCTGGGGGAATAGCGCCGCAAGGTTGTTAGGTTCGGTTGCCTTCTTGCCAGCACAAAACGGGCAGCCAGTCTTGTTTTTCCCAGATCTGTTGGCGACAATAGCTTGCCACTCGTGCCCTTTGTCGCAGGTCCACCAAACCTTCCTATTGCTCATGGAGGAAATCTTAAAAGCAGAAAGCTCGCCATTTTTCAGGACATGCCAGGACCTTAGCAGCTCTTCGGAAAGGCCTTTACCTCTCTTAGTCCCTGATCCGTAATTCATATTCAAGTAAAAACGATGGCGGCATAGTAGCCCGCTGGTCATCGTAACCATCCAAGACAAACTTTCTCGACTCACCTGAACAATTTGCCTAATGTATTCTTATACTTCACGCAACCTACGGCAGGCTCATTGCTGTTATCACATCTTCCATGAATGACAGACCGTGAAAATTGAAAGCATATAAATTTCTTTCGCTGATCTCCACTCGCCTTGGAAGATCTTCGACGCTCCTCTTCTTATAGGGCACCTGAAACGGCGAATAGTTTAACCGTGGCATCGAGAGACCCACGCTCTCAAGCTGCTTAACTAATGAATCAGTCAGGGAAAAATTCAGCCATTGTTGCCCTTCGCAATGTTCATAGGCGTCAACTAACGCTGGGCCAAAGTACATCGACTTCAGTCGGTTAGCAAAAAACTCGCCATGTGAGATCGCACCCCTCACCGGCACCTTGGTTTGAAGAAGACGAACGAAGAAAAGGCGGCTTACATGTTCAATCTGCGCAAGAGTAAAATTAAGGGGTCTGACCCTTTGTTTTCATCTCTTTGTTTTCATCATCCTGATTAACCATATGCCAATGAATCATCAGGCCAGAAAGACTCCCGGTACATTTTCCTATCGCTCTGCAGCGCTATGGTTAGGCCGACTACGCGCAATCACTTTGCTGTCGCCGGTTCGTTTACGGTGTCTACTTTCGCCGCGTCGACCATGTCTATTGGACCTTTCTCCGGTGGCCTGGCCTCCGGCAGGTCTCTCAGTGCCGGCGGCGGAACTGTCCCAACTGGCACGGAAGCGATCTGCCTTCTGAGTTCTTGGGAACGCTCAGTGGTGATCGCGTACAAAGACAGCAACATCCGAAGGCCAAGCTCCGTCCACTCGTAAATGACGGCGACACCCTTGCCCGAGCCCTGCCGTAAGACATGGCGATTCTTGAGCGCACCATACGAGAGGAGTTCTGTCGCAGCATGAATCCTGCCGTCCATGATTGGCATGTTCTCATTCTGGAACGCGACCACCGGGAACGCACGGCGTGCTTCTAGATGCATAAACTGAATAGCAGTTGGAGACACCGACTCAAGAATCTTTTGATAGGCCATTTTCGCGAGAAAGCTCGACTGGTTTAATGCACGCACAATCTCGTCGGTCAACACTGCAACTGACGAAGCACCTTCTGGATCGTACTGGATGTGTCGAAGGTTCTGAACGTCAAAGCTGTAACTGTGATCAGGATGCCCTCGGTGAATTAGAAGTATGTCCTCTGGATTCCGCCATGCCGCCGCGAGACCGACCTCATATGCAACATTGGCGTTGGGCTGCCACCTTTGTGTTCCATCATCGCCGGCACAGCTGGATTGCACGGTCATGTCGGCGATGACTAAACGAGAATGAAGAATCGCGTCGAAAATCTGTTCGTGTATGTCGGGTGACCCGGAGGTTGCCCGGTTAATAATTCGCGGAATGAGCTTTCGACCATTGACAGATACCAGATTGATGGCCGGCTCAATTGTGCGCTCGAATGCGCGCCTGAAGGGCGCACTGAACGGCATCGCGACGAAGACTTGATCCTTCGCCTCGTACCGCATGAACGTTTCGAAGTAGGTCCGTGGGTACAGAACGGCCTCCTGTCAGTTCGGCCTAACTATAATTCGACGTCCGAATCATTTCGGCAAAGCCAGCAGAAACTACCTGCTAATCCCAGGCCATGCGGAAGACAGGCAATTGCGCAATCTGCTGAATCCACATTCGAGGACCTGCACGTATGGAACAAGAAGAGACGCCTCTCGCAGGATACTCAAAAAGTTCGTCCAGCAAGGCCGCAGCAAGCGTCACTTTATAAGGGGTGGGTGGGATGATCCCTACTGCGCGCGTCGAACGATATTAATGCTCCATCCAAGCTCGCTTGTTGTCTCCCAGGGATGGGGGCTGATTGATCTTCCACTGCGCGCGTCCAACGAGGGGAGTCCGCGACCGCGCGTTGCGCGAGCACAGAAGATCATCAGCCTCCATCCCCTCCTGCTAGATCGAATACTGAAAGATTGGTTTCGCCCCAATCGCCTGAGCCAGCACCCCACGGCGCTTGAGTTCTTCAAGAATCCGTCGAGTCGCTGTATCGAAATCCGTTGGGCCTGATAACAGAATATCCGTGTTGGGCGGGGCTTCTTCTGGCGTCTTACTCATATGAATGGCGATAACTGGGACCGGGTGGACGAGCGTTCTGATGGCCTGCGCCGCAT
>JAKDNQ010000242.1 GCA_030456405.1 Nitrospira sp. | reverse complement strand
ACTCGTCGTCATGCGCCATGAGATGTCTCCACTAGCTCCCTCATGTAGCACACCAATCTTTTATGCTGCAACAGGCAAGCGACAGAGCATGTTATTTATATATGGCGATAGAAAGAGGTCTGTTGAGCTAAATGGGTTCAGATCAAAAGATATGGTGTCGCGGATTCAAGTACCCAGTGCATAATGTTCAGCCGCGCCTAGCCAGAGCGTGAAAAACCTCGTTGGGCGTTTTAAATCCGAGCGATTTTCTGGGCCTGCGGTTGAGCAGGCGTTCGACCTTAGCGACCGTCGCCGGATGGATTGTAGTAAAGGCCGTGCCTTTAGGGAAGAAGTCTCGTATGAGGCCGTTGGTATTCTCGTTCACGCCACGCGCCCAGGCATGATAGGGGGTCGCGAAGAAGATGCGCGTGTTCAGGGTTCGGGCTGTGCGCTCGTGCGCGGCGAACTCCTTGCCGTTGTCGTAGGTGATCGTGTGGACGTTTCGATGCAGTGGTTTCCAGCGGCGCACCGTGGCCCGCTGGGCCGCCTTCGCGGTAGCGCGGTGTAGTTTCGAGATGGTGGTGAGCAGACTTTTGCGTTCGACATGGGTCAGCAAGGCCCCGCGGTGTTGTACGCCCACGATGGGGTCGCCTTCCCAGTCGCCGAGCCGAGACTTGCTGGCGACGATAGCCGGGCGCTCAGCGATGTCGACTCGATTGGGGATCACGCCTCGGCCGGCATGGTGGGCTCCACGTCGGTTGTACTTCTTGCCGCGCCGCCGCAAGAAACGCGTGGCTGAGAGGTATTCCGTGCTGGTCCCGCAACCAGAAACTGATCTGCTCCGGGCTCCACCGCTCCTCCCGCAGCTTACAGGCGATGGCATGACGTACACGGCGCGTCAGCTTGCGTGGTTTGTGCCGGACCTGCGCCTGTCGAGACTGCGCCTTGTGCTGAGCTTGCCGAACGCGGTACCCCCGGTGCCCCTTATTCCGGGAGAGTTCCCGGCTCACCGTCCCTTGGCTGACCCCGAGAGCGTTGCCAATCTCGGCGTGTGTTGTGCCCGCCTTCCATAAGGGGTGAATCTGGCACCGGTCTTCGTACTCGATTCAACGATATGTTCTCATCAGTAACCCCTTGGTGTGTCAAGAGGTTACTCCATCACTCCATCGTTGACGCTATGCACTGGCGACTTGAATCCGCGTGTGAAAAAAAAGATATCCCTGTTGACAAGGAACAATGCTCACGTTATTATTTCCATACGATCTCAGCTCGACTCAAGACTTTCTCCACGCACAAGACTTCCGGGGCACATCTCGATACAAGCCGCAATCGCGCAAAGAACAGACGAGTCAACGAGGCATGAGTTCCATTGCCGACAACAATCATCGCAACCATAAAACAGAGTCGTAGCCTGATAGCGACGTACGAAAATAGGTCAGTCCCTCACGGGTCACCCTCTTTATAGTCGATAGACACGACACAACCATCAACGCATTACCCATTGCGCTATCATTTAGTTCGCGGACAATTTCCCATAGTTCACCCTGTGCGATCGCTGCCGATAACGACGCAGCCTGGGGCTTGAGAGGGTATTCATGGCACAAACGAAAGGGGAGGTTATGCATCTGGCGGAGCTCAAGCAGAAGTCCATTGCCGATCTCAACGAGGTGGCGCGCGATCTGAAGATCGATGGCGCGCCCACGCTGCGAAAGCAGGAATTAATTTTTGCGATTCTGCAGGCGCAGACCGCGAACAACGGCGTGGTCTTCGGCGAAGGCGTCCTCGAAACACTTCCTGATGGGTTTGGGTTTCTGCGCGCTCCCGATTCGAACTATCTTCCCGGTCCCGACGACATCTATATCTCACCTTCGCAAATACGGCGTTTCAATCTGCGCACCGGCGACATTGTGTCCGGGCAGATCCGCCCGCCGAAGGAGAGCGAACGGTATTTTGCGTTGCTCAAGGTCGAAAAGGTCAACTTCGAAGACCCTGAAGTATCTCGCGACAAGATCCTCTTCGACAATCTGACGCCGCTTTATCCGGAAGAGCGGCTAGTCCTCGAGTTCGACCGTGAAGAATATTGCACCCGCGTGATGGATCTCACAACCCCGATCGGCAAGGGCCAGCGTGGGTTGATCGTCGCAGCTCCTCGAACGGGGAAAACCATGTTGTTGCAGGCCATTGCTCGGGCTATTCTGAAGAACCACAAAGAGGTGACCTTGATCGTGTTGCTTATCGACGAGCGGCCGGAGGAGGTCACCGATTGGCAGCGGCAGGTGAAGGCCGAAGTGATCAGTTCCACGTTCGACGAGCCGGCCCAGCGCCATGCTCAAGTGGCCGAAATGGTGCTCGAAAAGGCCAAGCGACTGGTCGAACATAAGAAGGATGTCGTAGTCCTGCTGGACAGCATCACCCGTCTGGCGCGTGCCTACAATACCATTGCGCCGCCGAGCGGCAAGGTGTTGTCGGGAGGGTTGGACTCAAATGCGCTTCAGCGTCCGAAACGGTTCTTTGGAGCGGCCCGCAACATTGAAAATGGCGGCAGTCTCACCATTATGGCGACCGCGCTTGTCGATACCGGCAGCCGGATGGATGATGTGATTTTTGAAGAGTTCAAAGGGACCGGCAACATGGAAGTGCATCTCGATCGCCGTTTGGCCGATAAGCGGCTCTTCCCAGCCATCGATATCAGCCAGTCCGGCACGAGAAAAGAAGAATTGCTGGTGGATAAGGATCGTCTCAATAAGATGTGGATATTGCGCAAGGTGCTGAGCCCGCTTGGGACAATGGAAGCCATGGAGTTTTTGATGGACAAGCTGCATGGCACCAAGACCAATCAGGAGTTTTTGCAATCAATGAATCGATAATATCCGGCTTGTATCCGGTTGCTGAGACAAGGTACAGTGGCGGGCCTTCAAATGGGCGAAGGTTGATGACTATGATGGCGGGGGAGCGTGAATTATGAAGAAGGGTATCCATCCTGTGTATCGAGAAGTCGCGGTGCATTGCGCCTGCGGCAATAAATACAAGACCAGATCGACGGGCGGCGATATCAATGTCGATATCTGTTCAAACTGTCATCCGTTTTTTACAGGGACGCAGAAGATCATCGACACCGAGGGGCGCGTTGAACGGTTCAAGAAGAAGTACGCGAAGAAGGATAAGTAGCTCGAGAAGAGATCATATGAGGGACCCTGCTTCGCTGAGGGGCAGGGTCTCTTTGTTTTTGCGCAGAATCGTGAACGGGAATTCGAAGGAAACAGGGCTATGGAAGCCGTGCTGCTGAAAAAGTGGGAAGTGCTGGCGACCCGGTACGATGAGTTGACGAATCAGCTCATGGATCCGTCCATGATGAGTCAGCCCTCGCAGCTGCACAAAGTCAATAAGGAGCGGACGGATATCGAGCCGGCGGCCAAGCTTCTTGCAGTCTATCGAGGCAACGCAAGGCAGCTGGAGGAAGCCGCGCAAATTCTTGCAGACCCCATGGCTGGAGCCGAGTTGCATAAGATGGCGATGGAAGAGAGCGCTGCGCTCGAAGGCCAGCAGCGTGAGATTGAACAACAGGCCCAAGAGTTGCTCATTCCGAAAGACCCGCGAGACGAGAAGAGCTTGCTGCTTGAAGTCCGCGCCGGAACCGGTGGTGACGAGGCAGCGCTCTTTGCCGGCGCGCTGTTCCGTATGTACAGCAAGTATGCGGAGACCAAAGGGTTCAAGGTGGATCTGGTCGAAGCTACAGAAACGACAGGCGGAGGCTATAAGGGGGTCGTTGCACTGATCGAAGGCAAGGGCGCCTATAGCCATTTCAAATTCGAGGCTGGAGTTCACCGTGTACAGCGTGTTCCCGTCACTGAGGCGAGTGGCCGGATTCACACGTCGACTGTGACCGTAGCCGTCATGCCTGAAGTGGACGAGGTGGATGTGCAGATCGATCCCATGGATCTGCGGATCGACACCTTTTGTTCATCCGGCGCCGGAGGTCAGAGCGTCAATACGACGAAATCGGCGGTCCGGATTACGCATATCCCGACCGGTGTCGTGGTGAGTTGCCAGGACGAACGGTCGCAGCTGAAGAATCGCAACAAGGCAATGCGGACTCTGCGGGCCAGAATCGTCGAGGCAGAGCGGGAGAGGCAGGAGGCGGAAATCGCACAGCATCGTAAAGCTCAAGTGGGCACGGGGGAGCGAAGCGAGAAGATTCGCACCTATAACTTTCCTCAGAATCGGGTGACGGATCATCGCGTCGGCATGACTTTGCATAAGTTGGAACAGGTGCTCGAGGGCGACCTCGGTGAGCTTGTCCAGGC
>JAKDNQ010000241.1 GCA_030456405.1 Nitrospira sp. | reverse complement strand
GACAGGAGTTTAACCATTGACAAGAATCTCTCAGCCCTGTAGCCTCAGGTTCTAGCCAGGCAGTCTTTTCTCTCGTTTCCCTTGGAACCAAGCAGGAGAATCATCATGCGTGTGCCGGTACTCTTTTGTCTCCTTATGCTTCTGCTCATCGGAGGAGCCTGCTGGGTTCCCGCAGCCATGAGCGGCGCCACAGATAATACCGAACTTGAAGCCACAGTTCGCACCCTCGTGCGAGCCAATGCTGAGAAAGATTTTTTCACCATGTCCAAGCTGATGGCCCACGACGCCGATATCACCAGCTATTCCATCGGAGGCCGAAAATACGTGGGATGGCCTTACCTTGAACGGGATATCAAGGAGGAGTTTGCGAAAGTCGCTGCGCTCGAGCTTCCCATTTCCGAACTTAAAGTATGGTCGAAGGGAGATATTGGGTGGTACGCGATGGAACTGGACTATGTGCGTATCCTTGGTCAAGGACCAGACCAACAACGCACCGTCCTGCCATTACGAGAAACCGGTGTGTTTGAACGTCGAAATGGCCAGTGGATCCTGTTATCTTGGCATGAATCCTTCCGCAATGCCGTGGGTGTGTCGCCTGTCGACAATCAGCTGAATGTCGTTGCGCCACGCACTGTGGCTTCGTCAGCCGGCCAACCAATTGTCCAGGACTTAAGCGGAGAATGGGACATTCTTGAGGTGGAGGACGACAAAACTTACAAGGCCACCCTCGATAAATCCGGCAACGGCTCCTATACTCAACACGGGGGACGGTTCGTGACCACGAAATTCGCCGACCGTCTCTGGCAAGGCACCTGGCAGCAACCGGGCAACGACCGTGAAGGAGGATTTGAACTCCTCCTGTCCGAGGATGGGACCCAGGCCAAAGGCGTGTGGTGGTATTCCCGCGTCGGCGCCCAGAAGAATATTCCTCCTCGTGAACACGGCGGCACCTATCAATGGAAACGGTTGACCCCGCCGGCATCTGCACGATGACATCTGCATATCACACGGACGTATACGACCGGTCGTCAGCATATTCACATGACTACTTTTTATTCTTGGGAGGTTTTATGCGTCAGGTATTGCTCACACTGCTCGCCGGCATCTGTCTGGCAACCCCTGTTTTTGCAGACGGCGGGCACGAGCATCACGCTGTCCCAACTCTCAAGAATCAAACGGAGACGACCGTCTCAGTTCAAGGGAATGTTGTCACGCTCACGTTCGGTCCCATCGATCTCCCGGCCGCTCACGAGGGAGACCTCGCCGCGTCGATGCCCAAGCATAGTTTTCAGCTTCCCAAGGATATGTATATGGTGGGGTATAAAACAGCGGTCTTCACCAAAGAAGGAAAACCTCTCCCCAAGAACTATCTCCACCATATCCTGATGCTCAACAACACCAAACCAAGCGTCTCATGCGACGGTGAACCCCTGTTCTTTGCGGGAGCAGGACTGGAGATGACTGAGACGCGTTTCCCCGATGGCTATGGAGTGAAGCTTGCCAAGAACGACCATCTGATGTCGATCGTCGCCTTTTATCATAAGGCGCCCGTCACGAAAGATGTCATGGCGACCTTCACCATGTACATGGCGCCCGATGGCGCCACAGTCAAGGAAATGGATGTGTATCAAGTGGGAGTCAACATTGTGTGCTTCAGCAAGTTCTCTCAGCGAGGCCCGAACCAGACAGACGAAGGGATTGAAATTAACTCCGGAGTTCAGGTCCACCGGGAACCGCTCAAATTTTCAATGGATGGCTGTGTGAAATTCGCCTATCCCCATGGCCATGACGAACTCCTCATGATCGGGCTGGATAATGTGACCAAAAAGCACACCCTGCTGCGAACGGTTCCCGATGTCTCCCCAGACGGAACCTTTCTGCAATTTCAGCCGCATCAAGTCTATCAGGATAGTCAGGGGTTTCCTGTGACGAAAGCGGATGACTATGAAATGGTCATGGTCCATCATCATCCGTTACAGAAAAAAGACGCCCAACATGGAATGGGAAACTATTTGTTGTATATGACGCCCGGCGCTTGTCCAGCGACGTCCCCTTCACCGCTCGCTCTCAAATAACGCCTCGCGCCATGCGACAGCGCATTGACCCGCATCCTGGGGTGAGAAGTCCTTTCCTTCCATGGGCCTCCCCTGGGATGCGTGGTGGCCAAGGCCATTGCCCTTACAACAATCATGGCTCCATACAGCAGCACTCAGATTCCCCCAAACCTCGCCCCTTCAGTGAGCTGGCCCTCCTCCCTTTCCCGCAGTATTCCTATCCTCAATTGACATATTCGGTTGCCGTATTCGAAAAGAAAATCTGCTAGCTGAACATGCTCTGGCCGTGTATACTTCCCCGTACATCTTTGAACACACATAAATTTCATGCGTCTTTGCATTGCCTTTAGCAGGCCGCATAGCATCTTTGCCTAAAATATTTTCTATGGCATTACCCTCATCTCATCCCGACACCTTGCCGGCTTCCGCTCGCGAACTATTAGACATTGTGGCACGATTCTCAGCCGAATTGGGCGCGCTGACTGACCTCACGGCGATTGGGAATCGGATTATCCAGGAACTCTGTCACGCAGGCGCTGCGGCCCATGGAACAATATTTCTGCTGGATCGTGAGCATGAGTGTTATCGCCGAATCAGCATGGTTGGATCGGTCGTCCCCTCGCTGATGCCCCCGACCGTGACGATGGATCATCCTCTGCTCCACCACCTACTAACAACCAACAGGATCATCACACGAGACGATTTGAATGGAGATCCGCAAGCAACCGACGCCGAAATCGGCGCGCACGCGGCGATGGAAGCATTACAGATATCTCGCCTCGTGCCACACTTCAGTAAAAACCGCCTCATCGCCTTCTCGCTCCTCGGCACAGCGCGACCTCTCGCTGAGGAAAACGCGCTGGCGACAGCCGTACTCGCCGCACTCGCGCAAATCGCGACAAACGCGCTTGACACCATTGTGCTACACGAGGATCTTCACCGTTCACATATGCTCATGAAACGCACGGATCGACTCAAATCCCTTGAGACAATCGCCGGCGGCTTTGCCCATGAAATTCGAAACCCCCTCACGTCCATCAAGACGTTTATCCAATTGGCGCCACAACGAAAAGATGATCCTCAATTTATCCATGGATTCAGCAAGATGGTCCTCGACGATGTGTACCGAATCGAACGGCTGATTCAGGAAATTCTGGACTACGCGCGATACATGGAACCTACGTTGACGGACGAGGACTTCAACGACATTGTGGCCTCGTGCTTGTATTTCATCGATGTCAAAGCCGGCCGCCAGGGGATCAAGATTGAAAAAGAGCTGGCGCCCGACCTGCCTCGTGTCATGCTGGACCGGCAGCAAATCAAGCAAGTCCTGCTCAATCTTCTCCTGAATGCCGTGGACTCGATGGCTAAATCGGGTGGGCGGTTACGCGTGCAGACCAGAAAGCTGGCGAAGCCTGGAGGCGCATTGTGGGTCCACATCGAGATCAAGGACACCGGTGAAGGGATCCAGGAAACGAATCTCGATCATGTGTTCGATCCATTCTTTACCACGAAACACGCGAGTGGAGAGCACGAGGGGACGGGATTAGGCTTGACGATCGTCCATCAAATTATTCAAGAACATCACGGCGAGATTCGAGTAGAGAGTTCGGTCGGTGTCGGCACCACGTTTTTTGTGAGCCTGCCCGCGTTACCCGCATAACCCCCAACACCCTAGGGAAAAATGTATGAAAAAACGTGTGTTATTGATCGATGACGAGGCCCGGGTCCGGGTCTCTTTGAAAACGGTTCTGGAGCCGACCTACGAAACAATCCAAGCCACCGACGCCCAGGAAGGCCTCGACCTCTTTCGCAAGGAAGCTCCCCACCTGGTCCTCCTCGACGTGATTCTGCCAGGCACCGATGGGCTTTCGGTACTCCAAACCCTACGCACCGAGAACCGTGCGGTACCGGTCATCATGCTGACGGGAACGAAATCAGTCAAAACCGCCGTCGATGCCATGAAGTTCGGCGCGGCCGACTACCTGTCAAAACCCTTCGACGTGGAAGAACTCCGCCTCATCGTCGAACGCGCGCTCACGGACCAGGAACTCCGACGTGAGGTGAAACAACTCCGCGCACAAGTCGTTCAACGCTATGCTTTTCACAATCTGATCGGCAAAAGCCCCTCGATGCAAGGTATCTATACCAAGATCGAACAAGTGGCCGACAGCCGCACAACCGTCCTGATCACCGGCGAAAGCGGCACCGGGAAGGAACTGGTCGCCAAAGCGCT
>JAKDNQ010000062.1 GCA_030456405.1 Nitrospira sp. | reverse complement strand
GGCCGGTCAAAATCGGCAGGGCCAGATCGAGGTTGCCCATCGCAGCATGGACTCGGGCCTGCATCAGCTTGCCCCGATCCGTGACCTCCGAGTCGGGAAATTCTGTTTGCAGCAGCAATAAATATTTTAACGCCTCTCCATGTTGCTTGGCGCCATGTAACGCAGCACCGAGGAGAAGATAGGTGTCGTCGAGCAGCTCGGCCTTTGGAGAGGTGGCCTGAAAACGACGGAGTATGGTGACGGCTTCCTCAACTTTTCCTGCGTCGATCAGACGTTTCGCCTGGTTGAGCGTGGGATGGCTTGCCGGCTTCGCGGGCCCCGTTTCCGCGTAGACTGGCGAATGGCGCTCGAACCCATCAACTGGCCAGAGTATGCTCAGGACAAGCGCAAGCGCATAGCACCAGCGTGCTGAAAGAGCATAGGTACGATGTGCAGACAGAGATATTAACGGGCGGGTCATGAGCTCCTAGCGGCCTGACGGCTATGTCAGTTGCATGTGACTACTATCGGAAACCCTGTAGGGTGTCAAGGTAAACTCCGTCCGGGGTTCGTTGTGTTCGTCTGAGTGATTGGCTATCATGAGATAGATGATATTACACCCGCTGGCTGAGCGATATTTGAGTCGTCTCCGGGTGGAGGGCGGTCTCTCCCTCAATACGATCGAAGCCTATCGTCGCGACCTGAGTAAATTTCATTCCTACCTGCATCGAATCGGCATGGCGCCGGTTGGGCCTCTTACGTCAGAAACGTTAACAGGATTTCTCCGTTCCATGCAGGAGGCGCGGTTGTCTCGCGCCTCCTCGTTACGTTGTCTCTCAGCCATTCGTGGATGGCTCCAGTTTCTGATGCGGGAACGGATCATCGAAGAGAACCCGACCATCGGATTGGTTCCGATCTCACGCGGCGTCCGGTTACCCAAAACGCTGTCGCAGCAGGATGTGACTGCATTGTTGGACCTTGGGGCAGTTCCGACCTCTGAAGACCTGCGCGATCGTGCGATGTTGGAGTTGCTCTACGCGACGGGGCTTCGCGTGTCGGAATTGGTGATGGCTGAAGTGGCGTTGGTTAATCTCGATGTCGGGTATCTCCGGGTCACGGGCAAGGGCGCGAAGCAGCGCCTCGTGCCGATGGGTGAACGGGCTCGGCAGCTGTTGGAACAGTATGTGAACGAGGCGCGGCCACGGCTGCTCAAAAAACGGGCGTCACGATACCTGTTTGTGTCGAGGCGAGGCGGGCCGTTGACACGGCAAGCCTTTTGGAAGTTGCTACGACACCGTGCGCGACGAGCCGGAATCAGGCAGATCATTTCGCCGCACATGCTTCGGCATTCGTTTGCGACGCATCTACTTGAGGGCGGCGCCGATCTTCGGTCTGTTCAGGTCATGCTCGGCCATGCGGATATTGCGACAACGCAGATCTACACGCATATAGAACGGGGACGCCTGAAGCGGGTGCATGACCGGTATTTTCCTCGGGTGGGCCGGCGTCAGAGGCAAAAACCTAACTGAAGAAGCTGCGATTCTATTGAGCGGCGTTCATCACAGCTGACAATGGCAAAGAGAGTACGAGATTCGATTGACAAGGGAATGTGGAGTTGGTAGCATCCCGCGAAGGTTGCTAGGAAAATCGGGCGGATAGCTCAGTTGGCAGAGCGCCACCTTTACACGGTGGATGTCGCAGGTTCGATCCCTGTTCCGCCTACCAGAGCAGAGGCTGGCCAAGGGGAGCAGGACAGATCATTGAACAATAATCATGAAATTTTAGATGGGACTGACCACAAGATATAGTCTTGTCCCTTACGCCTTCCGCTATACGTAGAGTTTTAAGGGGCCGTCGTTCAGCTGGTTAGGACGCCAGATTGTCAATCTGGAGGTCGCGGGTTCAAATCCCGTCGGCCCCGCCATTTTCTCCTGTGTGCGCGTGACTCCGTAGGTGGAGCGGTGAGTGCTTCCTCGCAGGCTGCAGAACAACGCTGTTGACATGCCGAAATTTCGCGGTCGCATGAGTGGAATCACTAAAGTGCACCACGCAGGACTAAGAAAATCCATCTCATGAAGGTCGCGGTGAGACTGCGTGCCGTATGTGTTGGTATGGCCGGTTGTGGTGGAGTTGGTAAGCAGGGCGACATGTTAGTAGTCTGCTAGACTTTGGAAAGGTTATCGCTGCATGTTTCAAACGGGTCTTATAGGAGTGATGGGCTCGCTTGGCGCGGTGTCAAAAATTGTGCTCGTGATCCTATTCATTTTCTCGGTCATTTCCTGGGCGATTATTTTCTCAAAATGGCGGGCGTTTCGTGTGGCAGACCGGGAGGACAAGCAATTCTTAGCTCTCCTTGTGAAGGCGCACAGCCTCGACGAGTTGTATCGGCAAGTTCGACGAATCGAAGGGAGCCCCAGTGCCTGTGTATTCGAAGGAGTCATGGAGCGTGTGGGCTCTGGGCGAGTCGAGGGGAGAGATGGTGGCGGTTCTGGACCAGTTGATCATCATATGATAGAGCGGGCCGCGTCCCATCTCGCGCAGAGTCAACTCTCACGTCTCGAGAGCTATCTTCCGTTCCTTGCCACGACGGGGAACATCACTCCGTTTGTCGGGCTGCTCGGTACCGTCATGGGAATCATTGATGCATTTCGGGAGATCGGCACCCAGGGAACTGCCAGTATTTCTGCCGTAGCTCCCGGCGTTGCGGAAGCACTCATCGCGACGGCAGCCGGTCTGTTCGCCGCCATCCCTGCGGTGATTGCCTATAATTACTTCCTGACTCGAATTCGCAGCACGGCATTTCGCTTGGACTCTGTCACGATTGAGCTCTTGTCGTCTCTCTCGACCTCGGTATCGAAGACGAAGAAACCAGTTCCGGTCGGAGTTCAAGGATGATCCTTGAGTCTCGTCACCGCCGGTTTCTGGCAGAAATCAACGTCATTCCCCTCGTCGATGTGGTCCTCGTCCTCTTGGTGATTTTCATGGTCACCGCGCCGATGTTGTATCGAGGGATGGACATTAAGCTGCCGACCTCTGCCTCGAATACGATTAAACCGGAAATGCGCACGGTGCTCACGATCGAAAAGGATCAAAGACTCTATCTCGACAAAGATCCGGTTGGGGTGGCTCAGCTGGAACAGAAATTGAAGGTGTTGAAACAGGACCATCCCGATGTCTCGCTGTACCTCAGAGCCGATCGAGACGTCCCCTATGGGATCGTGGTGCAAGTGATGGACGGAGTCAAAAAGGCCGGGATCGAGAAGATCGGGATGGTCACGGAGCCAATGGGACCCGAGCGTGTGGGAGCGCCGCAAATCCCGGGTCTCCCATCGCGAAAAAGTTGACTCAACGTACGCGAGGGGGCTGGTTGTCATGGCATCCCAGGCGTCGCACTTCTCAGGTTCGTGGTTTGACCAGGACGGGCAATCCAAGCTGTCCGCTCGACTCATGCGAACACTGGTGTTGTCGCTGGTCCTTCACGTGGTCGTGTTGTTTATCGCCGTGGGGCTTCGGCTTCCACAACATGGTGAACGCCCGTTGACGGCTGTGGAAGTGTCGTTGGTCAGTCTGCCGACCCTTGTAAAGCCAGTCGAACCGACAAAAGTGGTGATCCCGAAGCCGGCCCCTGTACCGGCTCCTGCGCCGGTCATCAAGGCGCTGACCTCCAGTGCCGCTCCCTCCTCCACGCCTCCGAAGGGCGAGAAGAGAAGGGATATGATGCAGGACCTCGATCTTCCACCGGATGCGCCGAAGTTTGGAGACGTAAGTCCTGCGACAAAAACAGCGGCTCAACCTCAACAGATGGCGAAGGTGCCGGAGGTTCCACGGATCCCGGATGTGACACAAGACCCGGTTGCGAAGACGCCGCAGCGGGCTTCGGTCAGTGATGATTTGAATCGTGAATTAGAAGAAGAACTAAAAAAGATCAAGCAGTTTCAGCCGGCGGCCAAACTGGATATTCCGAAAGAGGTCGCCCCGAGCGAGACACCAATCAAGCCGGCGCCGCAGCACGAGGTGAAAGTTCCGTCGGCCAAGACTCCTGAAACGACTCTGAAGATTTCCGGTACAGCTGGGTCGAATCCCTATTGGGCCCGAGTCCAGTCTATTATCAGTAGCCAGTGGGAACCGCCTCCTGTTGATATGGCGGGACAAACCTATACGATGATCGTCAAGTTTCGGCTTCAACGGGACGGGACGATCAAAGACGTGGTTGTACGGCAGTCGTCAGGGAATGCCTACTTTGATATGGCGGGCCAGCGTGCCGTGCTGCGGCCACGAGTCCTGCCTGTGTTTCCTGCCGAGATGACGGACAGTTATAAGGATGTAGAAATGATGTTTCGAGTCGGAGAGTCGGTCGGATGACACCGGTGAAATTGATCAGCGCGTGGTTTGGAGGAGTGCTGTTGCTGGCAGGAGTAGTCGGTATTCTTGAGTCTGGAGCAGCGGACGTGTTTCTCGAAGCAACCCGTCCCGACTTCCAAAAGATTCCCCTAGGTGTTGCGGGCATACAAAACGGGGGAGGTCCCGACTGGTTGGGGGGGCGGATCGAAGAAGTCCTCAAAAAAGATGTGAAGCGCTCCCTAGTCTTCGATCTGGTGGATTTGACCGGTCTTGGAATCCAGACATCCGATATCGGGAACGGGGCAGGAGATGGCTCCAAAGCGATATTTAGGCAGGCTGCTGAGAAGGGTGTCTCGGTGTTAGTCTGGGGCAAGGCGGGCCTGAAAGGGAATGACAAAGAAGCCGACGTGAATATGGAAGGCTTCGTCTATGACAGCGGCAGCGATGAACTCGTAGGCGGAAAACGCTACGCAGGGTCGCCCTCGGTCGTGCGGCTGATGGCACACCGTTTTGCCGACGAATTGGTCTTTCGATACACCGGCGAGCCGGGGATCGCTCGGACGAAGATTGCGTATGTGGCTGAACAGGGGGCTGCCCGCGAGCTGTTTGTGATGGATTACGATGGGCACGATACGCGCCAACTCACCGCCGATGGATTCCTCAATCTTATGCCGCAATGGTCTCCGGATCGTCGATTTCTCATTTTTACTTCCTATCGCAATCGCCATACACAGAATATCGACATGATCGAGTTGGCGACGGGCAAGCGATGGACAGTGATTGCGTTGGGGGGCTTGAACATCACTCCGTCCCTCTCTCCAGATGGAAACTTCCTGGCGTTTGCCTCCAGTCATGAGGGCAATTCCGAACTCTATCGGTTGGATACCAGGACGAAAGCCATCCAACGATTGACCGTCAACCCGTCCGGTGACTTGTCTCCCTCCTGGTCTCCAAACGGAAGAGAGTTGGTCTTTGTGTCGGATCGAGGTGGCGGGCCGCAGCTGTTCCTGATGAGCTCAGACGGGTCGAATGTGCGTCGTCTGACATTTGAAGGTGATTACAATGCCGCGCCATCCTGGTCGCCTCGTGGAAACTGGATCGCGTATGTGTGCCGGACGCAAAAAGAGTATAAACTCTGTGTGATCTCGCCGGACGGACAGAAACGCATGCAATTGACGACTGGGCCGGGTGTCGATGATTCGCCCTCCTGGTCGCCGGATGGCCGGCATCTGGTATTCAGTTCGACGGCCGATGGGAAGAGCCATATCTATATGATCGATGCCGATGGTAAGGACCTGGAACGGCTCACCTTCCAGGGGACGCACAATAGCGCGCCCGCTTGGTCTCCGGCATCCTGAACATGACGACACCTGACTGAATGAACGAATACATGAAAGCCAATTGATCGAGATCACTCACGTAGGAAAAGGAGAACGAGGTATGAAGAAGACACTGAGCGTATGTGGGTTAGGGTTGATGATGAGCCTGGCGTTGATCGGTATGCCTGGCTGCTCGAAGAAAGCTGTACAATCCGGCGGCGATTCCCAGCCCGCTCAAGGGATGGCGAAGGAGGGGATCGATAGTTCCATGTCCGGTGTCGGCAACTTTCCTGACACCAGTGGTCAGTCAGTCGGCGATGGACTTGGAGGGATAGACAAAAATCCTTCGGAAGAACGTCTGGGCGGTGGTACGATGATGGCGAAGCTGGATCCCGTCGGCGCAGGTCGACAATTGGATGAGATCCGCGCTGAACAGGCAGCGTCAGCCGCCGCGGGCTTGCGGGATGTATTTTTCGGTTACGATAGCTGGACGATTTCCGAGGATGGACGCCAAGCGCTGACTCGCGATGCTGAATGGATGAAGTCGAATGTGAGCGCGTTCGTCAAGGTTGAAGGGCACTGTGACGAGCGCGGAACTTCCGCCTATAACCTTGTACTCGGTGAGAAACGCGCGAAAGCCGCTCGGAACTACTTGGTGGAACTCGGTGTGAGCGCAAATCGTCTGTCCGTGGTGTCGTATGGGAAAGAGCGGCCGTCTTGCAATGAGCATGCGGAGTCCTGCTATCAGCAGAATCGTCGGGGACATCTTGCGTTGAAGACCGGGAAGTAGCCGGGGGCGTTCTGTCGCGCAGCCGTTCTGACTCTGTGATCCGCGAAGTGAGGGTGGGGCATCCTTTTACTATAGTGGGTAGAACAATGTGGAGCCATTCAAATACGAAGAGTGTGTGGACGACGATCTGCGCGATCTGTGCACTGATGTCGGCCGGCTGCATTGCCCAGCAATCCGACCTGAAGCAGACGGAGAGAAATCTTCAGCAGCGCATCAAGCAGTCGAACGATGAGTCGGCTCAGACCCGAGCGCGGCAGAGCCAGGAGATCTTGATGCTTCGGGAGCAAGAGTTGCCGCAGTTGCGAGGCGAACTGGAACGGGCGTTGCATCAAGCTCAAGAACTCCAGGGCAAACAGGAAGATCTCAAACAGCGCTCCGCGCAACTTGAGCAACAAACCAAACGGCTCGAACAGTTGGCCGGCAAGCTGGAGGCGGAGAGCACCACACGCTACAACCAGGTGCGTGAGAGCCTGAATGCTCAAGATGTCAAAAATAAACAGGACCGCGATCAGCTCCGTCTGGACGTGAACGCTCGACTTGACGATGTGAACCGCCAGATGGAGGCGGTGCGAAAGGAGATCATCGACGTCGTGCAGAAGACGAACCACGGACTGGCCAAGAGTCTCGACGCGCGTCTGGAGGAGCAGCATAAGGCGCTGGCGGATACCCAGGCTCGGACCGAACAGTTGTCCGCAAAATTCGCGCAATTCAGTCAGTCCCTCACAGCATTTAGGGATTCGCTGACAGGCCTGAGCGAGCGGATAAGCCAAGAAGAGCAGGCAGGAAAATCATCGGCGACTCATATCAATGAGATGAACAAAGAGGTGAGCGGGTACTTAGCCGAGGTCAATAAGAGTGTCGCATCTGTCGCGCAAAAGTTCGTCACACGTTTCGATGAGCAAGACCGTCGTCTGGACGCGCTCTCCAAGACCGTTGAGCAGGTCTCACAGGATGCGCAGACGCGAGGAGGCAACAAGGGAGGGGCGGGAGCGCGTCAGCCATCCACGAAGCCGGGGCATCGGTCTTCGGCGCCTTCGTCTGAGATCCCCAAGGTCGACCAGGGCACGGTTGCATTGCCCCTTTCTGCGCAAGGTGAAGCGGTCACGTCGACAGTCGAGCCTGAGGATTCGCTGCGTCCGCAACACATCAGCCAGAATAGTGAACGCTCCGACAAGCTCGAGTACGAACGTCTCCTGAGGCTGTTTCGTGATGGAGATTTGGACGCAGCGAGGCAGGGATTTGCCGTATTCTTGCGTGATTATGGCAACTCGGATCTGTCCCCCAATGCGCGTTATTGGCTCGGAGAAGCGTATTACGGTAAGAAAGATTATCGCCAGGCGATCGATTCGTATGACCGTGTCGAAGTCGATTTTCCCAAGAGCGAAAAAGTGCCGGCCGCGATCTTGAAGAAAGGGTACGCGTACCTGGCGATGAAAGATAAGGCGCGCGCGTCATTGGCATTCAGCCAAGTCGTCACGGCGTATCCACAGACTCCTGAAGCGGGGAAAGCATCGGATAAATTATCGCAATTGAGGGAGTCGCGGTGACCGTAATGCGTATGATAACGGGCTCAGGAGGGGCGGCTGTCCTCATGGCCGGGGCGATGGTATGGCTTGCCGGATGCGCGAAGCACGCGGATTTTGCAGAGATGCGCGACCATTTGGCGACGGTGTCGAAGTCTCAAGATCAAGATCAGAAGCGGCTGGATGCGCTGCAACGACGGTTGGAGTCGCTGGAGCGGGTGAAGGATGGTGATTCTTTTAGGCAGAAACTCGATCCGAAGTACGACGAACTGTCCGCACGGGTCCAAAAGATCGAGGGGCGGTTAGCAAGAATCGATGAAACTCCTGTCGTATCCAAGACGGAGCCGCCTCAAATCGACCCGGCTCGTCTCCCTAAGCCACCGAAGTCGGGTTCCGCTACAGATGTGCCGAATCCTATGATACCCGGCGTGCCCTCGATTACTCCGACCTCCGCATTCAATCTGGCGTACAACGACTATCTCAATGGAAAATATGACCTTGCTGTGGCGGGCTTTCAGCGCTTTGTGAAAGACTTCCCCGGCACATCGTTGACGCCGAACGCCTACTACTGGTTGGGTGAGTCGTCCTATCAGCAGAGAGATTACGTGCGCGCGATACAATCATTCGAGTATCTGTCGATGGAGTACCCGGGGAACGAAAAAGTGCCTGCGGCACTCTTCAAATCGGGGCTCGCGGCAGGAGAGACCGGAGATCTCGCCAAGTCGAAAAAGAATCTCAAACGAGTCATCGAAGATTTCCCGACTTCGGACGAGGCAAAACTGGCCAAGAATAAGCTGGCCGAAATTCGGTGATCGGATGTCCATCGAGACGGGGTCCGGCGTCTCTCTTGTCTTCGGCGTTCTCTGGAGTCTAGTGTCATGCCCGCCGCCAGTCCCTCTGCCAAAATTCATACCCTCCCAGACGATGTAGTCAGCCGCATTGCAGCCGGTGAGGTCGTCGAGCGTCCTGCCGCCGTCGTCAAAGAACTATTGGAAAACAGTCTCGATGCAGAGGCCTTGCACATCACGATCGATGTAAAAGATGGCGGACTCACCTTCATGCGAGTGACGGACGATGGAGAGGGGATCAACCGTATCGATCTGCCTCGCGCTTTCGAGCGGCATGCCACCAGCAAGCTCAGGTCCGATCGGGATCTTGTTTCGGTGACGACGATGGGCTTTCGTGGCGAAGCATTGCCGAGTATTGCGTCCGTCTCTCATGTGTCGGTGACGACTGCGACGAAGCAGGATACGGTGGGATCGCAGTTCACCTTGGTCGCGGGAGCAGGCGGGCCCATCCTGGACGCCCCTCCTATCCCTGGCGCCAGAATCGAAGTCTCCAACCTGTTTTTTAATCAACCGGCAAGAAAGAAATTCCTCAAATCGACCGTGACCGAGTTCTCACACATCAGCCACGTCGTGCAGCTCGCAGGGCTTGCCTGGCCGTCGGTGCATTTCCGCTTGACCCATAACGGCCAGGAGGTGCTCAACTATCCTGCTGTGACAACAGATCGCGATCGAATCCTTCAAGTCTATCGCCAAGCATTTCTCGATCGCACCATTGAGGTACGAGGAAGGACAGGGGGATTATCGATCCACGGCATCATGGTCAATCCTATCCATGCGAGGTCTTCACGAACACCACAGGATTTGTTTGTGAACCGGCGCCCGATCCGCAACGCGACAGTGTTTCACGCAGTCATAGATGGGTATGGGTCGTTTCTGCCTAAAGGGGCTCACCCGACGTTCGTGCTCTTTCTGGACATTGAACCGAATCGGCTCGATGTCAACGTGCATCCGACGAAGAGAGAAGTCCGTTTTGCGGAGACTGATACGCTTCATGAGTTGGTACGTCAGTCGGTTCGCCACGCGCTCAGTGGTTTCGGGCAGGAGGCTCTGTTGGGTCTTCCGCAGACCACGCCAGGCGTTTCTCCCACGGCTGAGCGGAAAACCTCGCCGTTTTCGGATTCTCGCCCCGCAGCTTCGACTGCCACGTATGCACAGGATTCTCAGGCTCTAGGCCGTAACAGGGGTTCGTTGTCCAGTCTCGCTGAGGGAAATCAATTGGCTTTCGCCCACGAGACGGCTGAAGCGTATCGGCAAACAGAGACCATCGACATCATGCCGCTTGGACAAATCCTGCGAACCTATCTCGTGGCGCAGGTAGGTGAAGAACTCCAAGTGATCGATCAACACACGGCGCACGAGCGTGTTCTCTTCCAGCGGCTCTGGCGTGGGTGGGAGAGCCGGGATATGCCTTCGCAACCGCTGCTGATTCCTGAGCCGGTCGAGCTATCGGCGGCTCAGAGCATGGTGTTACTCAAACACGGTGATGAGCTGGAGAAGCTTGGCCTTCTGATTGAACCGTTTGGCGCCACGGCCATAGCGATTCGCGGGGTGCCGGTTGGGCTTGGCAAGGTGGATGCCGCGGTCTTGGCGCAGGATCTCCTCGACGACTTGATTGAGTGGAACCGTGCACCGTCCCTGGAGGCGCGGGTCCAGCCTGTGCTGGCCTCGCTGGCTTGCCATGGAGCGGTGCGAGCCGGCCGCGCCTTGACCCTTCCTGAAATTCAACAGCTGATTCGCGATTGGGTACAAGAAGGGTTCATCATGACCTGCCCGCATGGGCGC
>JAKDNQ010000240.1 GCA_030456405.1 Nitrospira sp. | reverse complement strand
ACTCCCGGTCTATGTCTTGGTCGATAACGATCCCTGGGGGTACTACATCTATTCCGTCGTCAAGCAAGGCTCGATCAATCTCGCATTCGAGAGCCAACGGATGGCGATTCCCAAAGCCAAGTTCATCGGTCTGTCCAGCGCCGACCCGGAACGGTACGAGCTTCCGCGTAATGTCGGGATCAAACTCAACGAGAAGGACGTGACCCGTGCGAAGGAACTCCTTAACTACCAGTGGTTCCAGAAGCCTGTGTGGCAGGTAGAAATCAAGCGGATGCTGACGAGCGGGCTCAAGTACGAACTTGACGCCCTCGCCAACAAGGACTTTCAATACCTCACGAAAAAGTATCTTCCACGGAAACTAACAGAGAAGGACTGGCTGGATTAGTCAGGCCAACCCTTTTCCATCGAACCTACAGTTCAGTAGCTAGTGCGCGGGTAACATCAGATAGAGCCCGACCACAATGAACGGCGCCGCCACATACATTGCCATCTTGCCGAAGCTGTCATAGACGCCATAGATCAGGATTGCGCCCATGAAGGTGAAGTAGAGCGTTCCGATTCCTCGATACCCCCCATGTTCTTCCGCCAGGGCGAGCGCGGGCGACGCAAAGGTTAGTATGGCCGAAAAAGCTGCGAGTCGTTTCATTTCAGCCTCCTCTTTTGTGATGGTACGTCTGTATCGCGGCAGAGACAACAACGCCCTCATGGCGAAGTCCGCCAAGAGGGCGCGATTCCGTTCTTGAACGATGCTGTGTGACTGGATTGGGAGAAATTAGCATAGGGTTACAATACACCCCTGTGTCATATGGACAACCGAGGCTATGCTGCGCCTTCCACAGTGGGAAGTCAAACCTGCGTCAGTGGGGAGATGAGGCGCGAGATGCGTGAGGGGTGGGGAGGTGGAATGTTTAATGTTGAATGGTCAATGTGGAACAGTTGGGATGGGCTCGAGGATAGGAAGGCAAGAAAAGCGCCGGACTGTCATGCGAAGAGGGTTGTCGCACAAGTTTTTCAACAGTGCAATTGAAAAGACTCCCGACCCCTTTGGTTCACTCTCTCTTGCCCATCGGGGCTTGTCATACGTAAACAAAAACGGCGGCCCCATTGCTGGAACCGCCGTCTGTGACGACGCGAAAGGAGTGTAGGTTCCGCTGCTTGTTTCCGCATCCACCACGCCAGTCCCCTTAGACCGCGACTGAGAAGGACGAGGGAATTCTACCGCCCCCTGCATGCGCTCGTGAGAATGTCCGTCATTCGATCTCAGACAACAAATGCTGTAGGGCGGCTTCGACGTGTTCGGTGCCCACGTCGGCGTGACCAGCTTTGCCATGTTCTATGGCTTCGTTGAGATGATCAATCCCTTCGCTCAAATGCGAGCCTCTACCTCCCATCTTCGCAAACTGCAGCGACGTTCCCGCATGTTTCACAAGCTCCTCAGCATGCCCCTCTTTGCCATGGGCCACCGCTTGCTTGGCGTGGTCGATGGCCTCCCTGACATTACTCAAGGGGGACGGGTGGGCGTTCACCATGGGCACATCAACGAACGCTCCAAGCGCAGCCAGAATGAGGACACCACAGTAGAATTTGGCGATCAACTTTATCTCCCTCCAGGGTTATAATTCACTGCCGAAAACGCCTGACCTTAACACAGGGTTTTGGTAGCCTGTCAAGAAGTCCTGACAGGCCTTGCGAAACCGAGTTTTTTGTTTGAGGTCCTCGCTCAGAAGTCGTTACGCTCAACGACGTCCCGTTCTTTCAAGACCTCGCCTTCTTCACCGACGATGGTGGTACTGTGATGGCGGAGTGTGTAATGTTGAGTGACCAATGTTGAAAGGTTGGGATGAGCGGCAAGGTGGGGACGGCGAGAAAAGCGCCGGACTGCTATGCGAAGAGGGTTGCCGGACAAGTCTTCACATAGCGCAATTGAAAAGACTCCCGACCCCGTTGTTTCTGGTTCGCGCCGTGTCTTTGTCGCCTAGCTCATGACAGCCAACTAGGCCAAGCAGTGAGATGGTCAGCATAAGAACGACGGTACGCAATTCCTTAGCCTCCGTTGTAACCGCTGCCCACGACCTTTAGGCGCGGCTTGGCTCGTGCCTCTGAAATAACACGGATGCGTGCGGCAATCTCACGTTGCCCATCGTCCATCTCATCGTGCAGGCGGGTTTGTTTCGACCACGCATCGCTGTGCCACTGCCGCTCCTTCTTCTGCATATCTCGAAGGCCGGTTACGGCTTCAGCCATCCCCTTGAACCTGTTGGCGAAATGATCGCTGAGGATATACTCAAACATCTCATCCGCCTTTCCGTGGCGGCCATGATGGGACATGCGAAGGTGCCCAATCTCAGTAACAGCGCCCCGCACGATCTCGGCCAGCTTGACGGTAAGCCGTAAATCGATCACGGGCACACTCTTCTCCACGACAAACCACTTCTGGCGTCGGGGAAACGTCCGCACTGCGATAATGACCCACGGTGTTTGATACTCCGCTCTGTACCGCTTGGCCGTGGAAATCCACTTGTTTTGCCATGTCGAGACATTCTTACATTCGTAAACGATGCGCCCAGCTTCTTTGCCTTCTACCATGACTTTCTGCAAGATGTCGGCCCCCCGCACGCCCTTTCCGATTCGCTCAATCACGTCAGTCGGAAAAGCATTCTTGAGTGCAGTGAACACTTCCATTTCACCCATTTCGCCCATCTGTTCACTCGTCTGGCGTTCCAGCTTCTGCAAGAGTGTATCAACCGTGGTTTTCAGACGCGCGGTCTCCGCCGCGTGTTGCGCTCGCTCCTTTGCCCCTCGTTCTTTGACCAAGTCGATCTCTCGCCGCGACTGCCTCATGGCCTCCTTAGCCGCGCGCTCGGCCTCGCGCCCTGAATTGCGCTCCGATTCCTGCAGCTTGCGCTCAAGATTCACGATTGTGGTTCGAGACGCTGCCTGAGCATCCTTCATGGCATGCTTGCGGAGCCGGGTTTCCATGTGGTCAAGCTGTTCCCTGTACTGCTTACCTAAGTTACGCCCGACTTTATCGGCCTCTCGCCTTGCCGCTGCGGCACCGATCTTGTCCATTCGTTGATGGAGTTGCCCAACATCCATTCCCCTGGGAAGCGCTTGTCTGCATACAGGGCATCGTTGTTCCATTATCCATCCTCCTTTAACTTAGGTCTTTCCTTCATTTCCCCTGACGGTACTGGTCTCATCGCAAGGGTAGTGCCAAGAACGGCACAGCAAAAAAGATCAGAGAAATCTAATCTTTGCAGATATACAGGAATGTGAATGACAGCGAGTCTCAGGAAAGGCTGTGGCGATCTAGTCTGTCGGCTGCAACTGCGCCTCAATACGAAAGAGTTATAAAGTAGTTGGAATGAATCCTGTCATCAGCGCGTCAGTTGCCTGAAGGCACATGGGCACAAAAAATGTACCGGGAGTCTTTTCTACAGGCCTGAAATGATTCTTTCAAGCATACTTGCTTCTCCTCTCTTGAAAGGGCACCCATGTTTGTCTACGTGCGGCCGTCGAACGAGGCCCTTCCGAGGGCGCGCGTTCCGGGAGCACCGGACCAACGTGGGTGTCCTTCCATCCCCTCCTCTGTTCTGCGAGCAAGGAGGGCACCTGGCGGCAGTAATCACCCTATTGGTTATGTAGATTACTAACGTACTCTGGAAAGATGGAGAAATTCGAATGAGTGGTGCAGGATACCGAGATGGACACTGATACTTGCGTGCTGGCCGGCCGCGATAATTCTTTCACTCTTCCGGCATCAGATCCACCACTCGGTCCCATTCCTTGATGGCAGGCTTCACATGGTGGTCGAGGTGCGTGAGGGCCACATAGAGCCGCCCTTCGTATTCATCTCGTTTAGCATCCGTGGGTGAGAGGGTTTTCAAGATTGCCACGAGTCCTGCAATCTCCTCGGACGTCTCCAATATTTCATCGAAGTGATTATCCAGCAAAGAACTCGACGGCGCCAGGAACGAATCTTTTTCAGCTATCGCCGACTGTCGTGTTTTCTTAATCATGGCGCTTTCCTTGAAGAATGCTCAAAAAGGCTGTCCAGCAAGGCCGCAGCGAGTAAAGAGGCGAGGCGTACGCTTCGGTACGTTGAGCCTCTGAGCGATGCGAGAACGCCGCTGGCAGGCTTTTTCAGCATTCTTCTAAGACCGGTAGCTTGCGTTGATGCGGACATAGTCGAACGACAGATCGGTCGTCCAGATATGAGCGTTGTGACGGCCTTGTCCCAGCCCCACCGTGATCCTAAATTCTTTTTGGCGAAAAACCTTCGCGATGCGGGCTTCAGCAGCGAGTCCGAG
>JAKDNQ010000061.1 GCA_030456405.1 Nitrospira sp. | reverse complement strand
GTATCGAGGCCGCGGTCAGGTCTGGAGTCATCAAGACCGGGATTATGGCAGCCTGCGTGAGACGGAGTGTCCATGTTGTGATGGCCGGCACGATCCGCGATGATGGGCCGTTGCCCGGCGTGATCACGGATTCGCTGGAAGCTCAGGCTGCCATGCGTGCGGCAATTCCTGGTATCGGACTGGCCTTGCTCGTCGCCTCGACGTTGCATGCGGTGGCGACGGGGAATTTGTTGCCTGCCTCAATCCCATCCGTCTGCGTCGACGTCAATCCGGCCGTTCCGACGAAACTCGCTGATCGAGGAAGTTTTCAGGCTGTCGGGATCGTCATGGACGCCGCGTCATTTCTGCGCGAGCTGGCGCGCGAACTAGGAGCGCGGCTGTAAGACGTGAATCGTGAATAGTTAACCGTGAGGAGTTTCGGAAGGAGACGTAAACGTGAAACGTAAATCGTTAACCATTTCGGATGGAGAGAAATTGGCGGGTCCTACGTTTAACGTTTCACCTTTAACGTTTCACGAGTACCGGTCATGAGCCGTCTGCTTGTCTGTCCGCCGGATTATTTCAGTATCGACTATGAGATCAATCCATGGATGCGTCGTTCGAATGCTGTCAATTCTGATGAGGCCGTCCGTCAGTGGCATCACCTCATGCGAGTACTCGAACAGGATGTCGGCGCGGTGCTTGGGCGAATAAAACCGGTGCCGGGACTGCCTGACCTGGTGTTCACCGCGAACGCCGGAATCGTCGTCGGAGGCAAAGCCGTACCGAGCCGTTTTCGCTATGCCGAACGGCGGAGGGAAGAGACGTATTTTGAAGAGTGGTTTCGTGAGCAGAAGTTCGAAGTCGTGACGCTGGATCACGGTAGCTTCTTCGAGGGAGCCGGGGATCTCTTAGGATTTCCCGACATCTGGTTCGGTGGTTATCGGCAACGATCGGATATCCGTGTGTTCCCAACGCTCAGCGACTGGTTTCACCGGGAGATTATCCCGCTTGAACTCGTCGACAATCGGTTCTATCACCTCGATACCTGCTTGTGCCCCTTGAGCGGCGGTGAACTTCTGTATTTCCCTCCCGCCTTCGATCGCTATGGGCAAGAGGTCCTTGCCGAACGGATCGCTCCTTCCAGACGTCTCGTGGCGCCGGAAGCTGAGGCTCTCCGGTTTGCTTGCAATGCCGTCTGTGTCGGCAAACACATCGTACTCCCCGCAGGCTGTCCAGAAACAGAATCTATCTTGAGCTCGCACGGCTATCTTCCCCATCCAGTTCCGCTCGATGAATTCATGAAATCGGGTGGCTCGGCCAAGTGTCTCACTCTAGCCCTCGATTGAGAGAGGTCATTGGTCAGCGGTCAATAGTCACTGGTCAGTGGCATAGGCCCGCCCGCCGTCTTTGCACCGACCAATAACCATTGTCCGCTAACGGGCTTCCGAATAATTTCGTGCAGGATGCTCAAAAAGCCCGTCCAGCAAGGCCGCAGGGAGTTCGGCGACCGAAGCGTACCCTTGCGGTACGTTGAGGGAGACGAGCGACTGAGAACGACGCTGGCGGACTTTTTCAGCATCCTGCTAGGGTTTTTTTTGCCGGAAGAGGAACGAACCATACAATCCCGCGATGGCGATGGTGACGAGTTCGATCGTCAGCAGCAGTCGGCTCACGATAGCGTCAGGTGTCGGCGGGTTCAAGATAAAATGCAGACCGAGGAATTCGGGAGCCTGAGATGGCGGGGTTTCCCAGGGTGGGAAGAGGAGTGCGAGGGACAGTAGCGCCACCATGATGTACAGGATTTCGATGTTGAGCTGTCCCGGTCCAGATGTCTTGGGTTGCGAAGGCGGCGGTGGCGGGGAAACGTCGACGTGGTCGGCATGAAGGCGTTGACCGCATTCCGAGCAGTAACGGCTAATCTCCGGAAGTTCTTTTCGACAGGACGGACAGAGTTTCATGGGCGGCTCTGTGCGTAGGCTACACGGAACCAGATTAGTTTACTAGATGTAAGCGGAAGCGGGTGGTTTGTCGATCAAAAGTTGTAGCTCATACCAAAGGCTACATGAAACATGTTGTACGTGCTGTCGAATCCAAACAGGTTGAAGCTGCCCGGAGGGGTTTCTGAAAAGTTAAATCGAACGTGGTTATATTTGCCTTCAGCAAATACTGTGAAATGTCTGGTGATATAGTATCTGAGCCCTACCTGTGCGTTTAATCCCAAATCCGTACTCGATTGTGTATTGTCAGAGGTAAGAGAAGGATCATGTATGCGAGCGAAGAAGATTCCAGGACCCACGGCTATGTATGGTTGCAGCCTTGTCTTATGGTAGCGGAGTGTAAGATTTAGCGGCGCAAGTGTGAGCACGCGGAAATTCAAGCCGGGAAATTCGAGAGAACCAACTGGGCCTGATGGTCCACTAAAAGTGATGTCCTGCTGCTTAATATGCGGTGTGGTGTTATACACCTCTGCCTCTATTCCGAGCCAAGGTACGGCTGTGAAGTAATGACCTAACTTAGCTCCGTAGAGAACTGATGTTTTTAAGGACTGGTCAGAAATCGTCGACCCTGGGATAAAACTTCCGGTCAGGTCACTGTCGGTTAACCCTTTTCCTATAGATGGCAGCGTCACTCCGAACTGCCCGGCCACGTAGGTTTCAGCATCGGCCTGAGGCGCGCAGAGCACAACCGGAGCCAGCAGTGCCAGTAGACTCGTGATTACGAAACGCCTTGTCGATTGAATGGTGTTCATAGCCGTCTCCCTTGCGTATCACGCTCATGATGCTGCCATTCATACTAATCGTCCGGTGCATTCGGACGAAGGAAATTGTGAAATCCGGCAGGCCGTTGAAAAATCCCGCCAGCATCGTTCTCTTCATTGACAGGTGAAAGAACTGCTTCCTATAATCCACGGACGTACAAACCCGGGCCCTATATCCCTTCCGTCGCACACACGCTTCATTCATGTCATCCATCCATCGCATAGGAGTCATCGGAGCCGGCGCGTGGGGCACAGCTCTGGCGAAACATCTCGCGGAGAAAGGTCTCAACACGCTGCTTTGGGCCTATGAACGAGAGGTGGTGGATGCCATCAATGGGAAGCACCAGAATCCGGTCTTTTTACCAGGCGTCTCGCTCCCTGCCTCGCTCGTGGCCACTGGATCATTGGTCGACATCGCCCAACAGAGCGAGGGGCTGCTCTTTGTGGTGCCGTCACATGTTGCGCGCCCTGTGTTGCGCGAGCTGGTCCGGTCCCTTTCCGCTCCGATCCCGTTCGTCAGCGCGACAAAGGGTGTTGAGGAAGATACGTTGAATTTGATGACACAGGTGATCACCGACCACCTTCCTGTGGCCATGCACCAGGACCTCATGGTGTTGTCGGGTCCGAGTTTCGCCACAGAAGTCAGCGCGGGGAAACCAACGGTGGTCTGTTTAGCCGGAAAGAATGCGGAATTGGTCAAGACGTTCCAAACGGCATTGATGACACCGGCCTTTCGCGTGTATGCCGACAGTGACGTCTTGGGCGTTCAGCTCGGCGGAGCGCTCAAGAACGTGATGGCGCTTGCAGCCGGCGTGGTGGATGGATTGGGGCTGGGTCATAATGTGCGCGCGGCGTTGATTACAAGAGGATTAGCTGAGATGGTGCGGTTGGGTGTCGCGATGGGCGCGGATCCACGAACATTCTACGGATTGTCCGGCGTCGGCGATTTGGTATTGACCTGTACAGGGGCCTTGAGTCGGAATCATACGGTTGGTGTGAGATTAGGGAAGGGTGAGCGGGTGGAGATGATCCTCCATAGTATGCAGGCCGTGGCTGAAGGTGTGCGGACGGCGAAGGCGGCATTAGGACTTGCGCGACGTCATCGTGTCGATATGCCGATTGTGCAGGAGATCAACGCGGTGTTATTCGAGGGGAAATCGTGCCGAAAGGCGGTCACGGATTTGATGGAGCGCGATGCCAAACCGGAGAAAGGGCAGCTATGAACCCTGAGGCGCTTGAACGATTGTTGACTGAGGTACAGAAAGGCGCTCTGCCCGTGAAGACCGCGATCGGGCAGCTCCGCACTTTGCCCTATGAGGATCTTGGATTTGCGTCTGTCGATCACCATCGGTCATTACGGCAGGGATTTCCCGAGGTCATTTTCTGCGAGGGTAAGACGCCGGCTCAGATTCGCGCCATTGCGAAAGCGCTGTTGAAACACCACCGTCCGTTGTTGGCGACGCGTGCGACTCGCCAAGTGGCCGGCCTCATCAAGCGGCTTGACCGCCGAGCGGTCTATCATGACGAGGCGCGCATTGTGTCGATCCGTGACCCGAAGCGGCGGCTGCAAGGGCACATCTTGGTGATGACGGCCGGCACTTCGGACATTCCTGTCGCGGAAGAAGCGAAAGTCACGGCGGAGGTGATGGGAAGCCATGTTGAGACGCTCTATGACGTGGGCGTGGCCGGCATTCACAGGTTGCTGGAGCGCCAGAGCCGGCTAATGGAAGCCCGAGTGGTGGTGGTCGCCGCAGGGATGGACGGAGTCTTACCAAGCGTGGTTGGCGGGTTGGTTCCCTGTCCGGTCGTGGCTGTGCCAACGAGCCGGGGCTACGGCGCAAGTTTCGGAGGACTTGCGGCATTATTGACGATGCTGAATTCCTGCGCGGCGGGGGTTGGGGTAATGAATATCGACAACGGTTTCGGAGCCGGCTGTCTTGCGCATCGGATCAACGTGATGGGAGAAGACCCACGTAAGGGGTAAGGCGTAAACTTCCTGAACTCCGAGAAATCGAGTTCTGTAATTACCCCTTACGCCTAACCTCTCACCCCTTACGCCACGCTATTTCACTTCTACCGTCCCCCGTTTCGGCCAGGACACCATCTGCGTTCTGGGTCCCTTCTCACCATTCGCCAGCAATTTGGCGCGCACTTCGAATTGATAGAGCCCTGCCACCGACGGGGTTTTATTCAGATCCAATCCGTCCCACATCAAGAGGACAGAGACTTGCGGAGAAGCGGCGCCGTCGGTCGAGGCGGCGTGTGGTTCCAGCTTGGTGCGGGTGGTCAGAAAACGGAGCGAATTTTTCGACGGCGACGTGATGAGTGAGGACACTTCCAACAGTGTGGCGTCGTCCAGCTCCTTGGGCAGCTTGACTACGGCGGAAAACTGTAGCGAGCCGGATGAAATGGTATAGGGGTTGGGTGAGACATCCAGGTTGAGAATCTTGATTTCCGGCTCGGGTCGCGGGGCTCGTTGAGGTTTCGATTTTGCCGAGGCGTCAGGCGGGGTCGAGAGGGCCAGCGCAATGCAGAACAGCATCCAGGCCATCCGACCGATAGTCGATCTGTATGGCTCTGAAGGGGAGGTACTTAAGGCCTGGTGGATTTTCATAAGGGATGAGCGCGTTACGAAATTGTCGGTGCGAAAGATCAAAACGTAGGGTGAGTCCACTGGGGATAACATAGCGTTGATGGGCTGTCAACGTATTGCCGGTATAGTGCGCGACTAGCGAGAGAGGCGCGACGCGTTTGACATGAAGGCTGAAGGTCGGGGGTTCGGAGTTTCGAATACTTCAGCCTTCAGCCTGCTAGACTTCTGAACTAATTGCCGTTCCTAGGCGGCTTGGGTAAGATGGGCGCGGTCTGAATTCTAGAGGGAAGGACACACGTGGGCGCACATCTCCATTTCGATTGTTATTCCGGCGTCAGCGGCGACATGATTCTTGGCGCGCTTGTAGATGTGGGGGTTCCATTCTCCGGCTTGGTGAGCGGGCTGAAGCGACTTGGGCTTTCAGGATTCACGCTCCGGAAGCGGCGGGTGCATCGAGGGGCGATTCACGCGACGAAAGTAGATGTGGTGATCACATCGGGACTGCGTAAGCCGCTCTCTCTTCATCGAATCCAGACCATTCTCTCCAAAAGTCGGATTCCCGATACGATCAAGCAGCAGAGCCGATCAGTGTTCGATCGATTAGCCGAAGCAGAAGGGCATGCCCATCGCGTGGCCAAGGATCATGTCCATTTCCATGAAGTAGGCGTCCTGGACTCATTCGTCGACATCGTCGGCGGGCTGATCTGCTGCGATCTGTTGGGGGTCACCCGTGTGACGTCTTCTCCTATTAATGTGGGAACGGGGACGCTGCGATCGGCTCATGGAATATTGCCGGCGCCTGGTCCGGCGGTCGCCATTCTCGCCAAGGGGATTCCGGTATACAGCGCCGGCCCTTCCCGTGAACTCACCACGCCGACGGGCATGGCCCTCTTGCGCACATTGACATCCGAGTTCGGCCCCATGCCGATGATCACACCGACCGCCATCGGTTATGGAGCGGGCGATGCCGATCCCGATGGTTGGCCGAATGCGTTGCGGGTGTTCCTCTCCAACCCGCCGTCTCGAGGAGTGCGCGAGCGGGATATCGTGCTGGAGCTTGAAACGAACCTCGACGATGTCAACCCGCAAATATACGAATATATGATGGAGCAGTTATTCGCATGTGAGGCGCTCGATGTGACGCTGACGCCGGTCATCATGAAACGTGGGCGACCAGGCGTCGTTCTGACCTGTCTCGCAGCCCCTGCGCAGCTGGACCGGATTCTCGATGTGATGTTTCAGGAAACGACGGCATTAGGAGTCCGGATTCGTGAAGTGATGCGACAGATTCTCCCGCGACGATTTGTCTCGGTGAAGGTGCGCGGGGGAGTCGTTCGGATGAAGATTGCCGATGTCAACAAGGCAATGGTCAAGGCAGCTCCGGAATATCTTGACTGCAAGCGAATCGCCGAACGAACGGGCCGTCCCGTAAAGGAGGTACTCGAAGACGCGGCCCGCGCCTATGCCGCACAGCGGGTCGTTCGGCCGATAGGCCGGGGATGACGGTTCTCCTCTATACACTCCTTTTCCTCGTTTCTGTCGTTGTGACGCTGGGCGCTTGCGCGCTCTTCACGAACGCCATTGAGTGGGTGGGCAAACGGTTCAATCTGTCCGAGGGCGCGATTGGCGGTGTCTTGGCAGCCATCGGCACCACGCTTCCTGAAACATCGATCCCTGTCATTGCCATTTTTTTCGGTGACAGCCATGCGGAAGCTGAGGTGGGGCTGGGAGCGATCCTCGGCGCTCCCTTCATGCTGACGACTCTGGTGATCCCCATCTTAGCGATCTTGTTGATGGTGTATGCCGGGTTGGGAAAGCGAACCGCCGCGTTCCGATTGAACTATCGCGATGTGAGGGGCGATCTCTCCTTCTTTATGGCGGCCTACAGCGTGGCGCTGGCTTGCGTGTTTATTCCTTCTCAACTGGCGCATGCCATTGCCGCCGTCGGATTGATAGGGCTCTATCTCTATTACGTCAAGCTGAAGTTCAGTGAGACTGATGAGGGGGGGAGCGAGAGCGGGCTTGAGCCGCTGGTTTTTGCCAGAAGGGCGGCAATTCCGTCGTTTGGACTCATCGGTCTTCAAGCGATCATCGGTCTAGCCGGGCTCGCGCTTGGAGCGCACCTCTTCGTGCTTGCCGCAGAAACGATTGCGCATGCCTTGTCGATTTCTCCGTTGATCCTGGCCCTCCTTGTTGCGCCCTTGGCGACCGAGTTGCCCGAGATGTCGAACAGTTTTCTCTGGCTCTACCGAAAGAAGGATCGGCTGGCTGTAGGAAATGTTACGGGCGCGATCGTTTTCCAAGGTACCATACCGGTCTCGATCGGGCTTCTGGGCACGGATTGGACGTTAGCCCCGACGGCATTGATTACCATGGTGCTCGCAGTGACCGCAGCGACCTTCTTACTAGCGCAGGCTGCGTGGGGCGCACTCTGGCGACCCTGGTTGCTGAGCGGGAGCGCGATCCTTTATATAGGATATGTGGTGTACCTCTATGGCTTTTAATCGGATGCGGAAAGGGGGATGGGGTAGCTGGGACGATCCCCTTGCTCGCGCAACGCGCGGCCTGAGAAGGCCCTCGTTGGACGCGCGCAGTTGGGATCATCCCACCCACCCCTTTAAAGTGACAGCTCGCTGCGGCCTTGCCTGCGGAACGGCGCGTCTTGGCGCGCCGGGGTTGGGCGGGTGAGATGGCTGGCCTTTTTGAGCATCCTGCTCGATCAATGATTGGCGAAGGGTATGAATGTTAGGAAAAGCATGACGAAGACGAAAGACAAACCGCTTCTTGGAATCACGATGGGGGATCCGGCGGGGATCGGCCCGGAGGTGATTGCGAAGGCTTTGATAAGACCAGACTTGCGGCGACTGTGTCGTCCGATTGTCATCGGCTCGTTCCCGGTCATGCAGCAGACGGTCAAGAGTCTCAAACTTCGGATGAACGTGATTCGTGTCGAAGGTCACGAAACAGTTTCTCCACGGCCCAACCAACTCGCTGTGTTGGACCCGCTCGATCATCCCCTTGGGCGGTTTCAGCGTGGAGTCGCGGCGCCTGAAACTGGAGCGGCTTCCGTGCTGTTCATCAAGAAGGCCGTGGAGCTTGCGCAGCTGGGTTGTATCGATGGCATCGTGACCGCTCCGATCAACAAAGAAGCGATCAATCTGGCAGGCTGTCATTTCCCCGGCCATACGGAATTGCTCGCAGACCTGACTGCGACACCGGAATCGGGCATGATGATCGTCGGTGGACCGCTTCGCATCATGTTTGTGACGACTCACGTCGCCATCAAGGAGTTGCCGGCACTCCTCACTCAGGCCAAGATAGAAAAAGCGATCAGGTTGGCTCATCGGGCATTACAAGATTTGTTCGGAATAAAGAAACCGAGGGTCGGTGTCGCCGCGTTGAACCCTCATGCCGGAGAACATGGACTATTCGGGGACGAAGAGGCGCGCGTCATTCTTCCGGCGACTCGCGCGGCGCAAGCCCAGGGCATTCGTGCGAGCGATCCGTTACCGGCTGACACACTGTTCGGCAAGGCGGCGAGAGGCGACTATGACGCGGTGGTGGCCCTGTACCACGATCAGGGGCTCATTCCTTTAAAGCTTGTCGCCTTCGGCACCTGCGTGAACCTGACTGTCGGGTTGCCGATCATTCGTACCTCGGTCGATCACGGGACAGCATTCGATATTGTCGGGAAAGGTGTTGCGGATCCCGGTAGTCTCATCGAGGCGATCCGGCTGGCAGCCGAGCTAGTCAAAAGACGTTGGTGAAAGGTTTATTTGGTTTGTCTTGTTTGTTTGGTTGACAGAAACTTTAACGAAACAAACCAGATAAACGAGATAAACCAAATAGACCAGAGCAACGGGAGCCATTGATGACCAACCAATCGAACGCGACGCGTGACATGCTTCAGAAGCAGTTGAAGGAATTGGACCAAATTTTCCACGAAACTATGGAGACACTCAACACCGTTGCCGGGGCGGAACGAGTGGCCAAGTGGAAATCGAGGACGAGTGCCCTTATCACTGAATCCCTGGGCCAGAAAGAAGGGCAAAAGTTTGCCGCCTTACAACCGGGACCTTCATTTACAAATGATCTGGTAGAAGAGTTTACCGATCTCATCGACTATTTCAAAAACCCCTTGACCGATCTGGTAAAACAACTGGCGCAAGCGGCTCCTCGTTCTTCCAGCGAGAATTGACTTGTGTCGATTCAAAATCTCCCTCCTCCAAACAAACGGCTGGGCCAAAATTTTCTGATCGATCCCAACATTGTGCGCAAGATCGTCGCGTTGGCAGAACTGAGTCACAACGATCATGTGTTGGAAATCGGTCCAGGGCGCGGCATTCTGACAGAAGCGCTGTGCCGAGCGGCCGGTCGCGTGACGGCAATCGAAGTGGATTCACGGCTTTATGCCTATCTCAAAACGAAACAGGCGGAGCTTCCGAATGTGGAGTTGGTCTGTAATGATGCGTTGGCCTATCCGGTCGAGAACCTGTCGATGGGGACGGTCGTCGTAGCCAATCTGCCCTACTACATTTCGACTCCGTTGCTCTTTCGATTACTCGACCAGCGGGGCCGGTTTCCCCGGATGGTGCTTATGTTGCAGGACGAAGTGGCCGATCGGCTGGTGGCGAAGCCTGGCGGGACAGACTATGGAGTGCTTTCCGTCATGGCGCAGTATGCGGCAAATATCACGAAAGCATTTCGCGTTTCACCACAGTGTTTCCGCCCCAGGCCAGAGGTGGCCTCGGCGGTGGCGCTGTTGCGAATGAATGAACGCGCGAGGCTCAGCCAGCAGAAAGAAATCGCATTTCGCGCGCTCGTGAAAGCAGCCTTCGCGCATCGAAGGAAAACCCTTGTGAATTCCCTCCGCGACGAAGGGTACGAACCTCATGCTGTGACCGAAACAGCGCAGCGATTGGATATTGCTCCAACCCGCCGAGCAGAGACGTTGTCGGTTGAAGATTTTCTCCGGCTCGCTCGTGCGCTCGGTTGAGACAGTGCCCGTCCTGGTCTTTCACCTTCCCTCCACCGTCTTTTCAGGAGGTGGTCTGGATTGTCCCCCACTGCACATGTCGAGCGACCACCGCTTCCCTATCTTCTCTTCGGCCTTGAAGGCGGGCTAGATGGGCTTCCACTGCGCGCAACGGTCTCACCCGCCCACCCACTGGCACGCCGAGACGTGCCATTAGCCCGAGCGAGGGCCTCCAATCCTTTTCATCTCTCGTTAAGGGAGTGGCCAAGGCTGCCCTTTACTGCGCGCATCGAACGAGCACATTCTGATCG
>JAKDNQ010000239.1 GCA_030456405.1 Nitrospira sp. | reverse complement strand
TGACTCTGTAAATTCATGAATTATACGGATAATTATCGAGACGTTCAGAATATGAACAAGTGCGTCTATACTGTCAAGCGGGATTAGTGATGTCACATTTCCAAGGATCGAATGAAGACTGGAACCCTAAAAACATCTTGACATGTACGACATTTGGCGTACAATGGGAAGCATGAGAAAGGCTTTACACATGTCCATGTCCGACCGCATCAACACCCGCATAGATACTGGCCTCAAAAAGAAGGCGGTAAAGATCTTTGACCGCCTCGGCATAACCGAAGCCGAAGCGATCCGTCTTTTCTATGCTCAGGTGGAACTGCATCAAGGCATCCCCTTCCCTCTCACGGTTCCAAATGCCGACACTCTTGAAGCCTTTGAAGAAACCAACAAGCCGGAGAAACTGCCTTCCTTTAAGAGCTTCCGCGCTCTCAGACAGCAGACAGGCAATTAAGCCTTGCTCACTGTCAAACCCACCACACGTTTTTTAAAAGACCTAAAGCTTGCCGCAAAAAGAGGCCTTGATTTAGATAAGCTTGAAAGTATCGTTGACCTGTTACAGGCCGGAAAGCCCCTGCCTCCCAGGAACAGAGATCATAACCTTTCGGGCAACTGGCAGCACCATAGAGAGTGCCACCTACAACCGGACTGGCTTCTTATCTACCGTAGCGATGATGAATTCCTATTCTTGGAAAGAACAGGCACACACGCCGACCTGTTTGAATAAATCTCACCTATCCGCTTACTGTTCGGCTTGTTTTCCCAGCTTGTGCCTATAGGTCAAGCGCGACTTTTCCGTGCAGCCCTGTGGCGTCAAAAGATACCTGATTCGACTGCGGGGGGTGGTGGTGACCTTGATATAGCCCTTGCGAGCCAGACGCTTGAGATAGAGATTGGTCATGCCGAGCGCGACACCAAGTTTAGTGGCAAGGACGCGCTGAGTGGCCCCGCCATCTCGATCGAGTTCTCTCCTCGCCTCTTGAACAGATCGGGTGAAAAACTGCCACATCCTACCCCTTCCACTTTTCTACGAGCGTATGACCATACCGAAACCGTTCATACCGCGCCCGCCACTTTACCTTTACATTACCCCAACGCCGTTGCAGCCAATTCCCTCGAACGGTTCGTTTCCATTTTCGCGCAAAATATGCAGCATTCTGGTCGATGTATGCGGCTGTTTCTGTTCTCTTGATGGTATCCCGCGTCACCATGCTGAAATGATGAATAAGCACCGATCCTGTCATGCCGGCGGTGAAGCCTGCCTGCTCAGTTCTCCAGAGAAAGTCGATATCTTCACAGCCACCATAACAAAACCCTTCATCAAATAATCCGATTCGGTCAAATACCTCTCGCCGAATGACCATGCATGCGCCATAGAGCTCCGAACGAGTTGCCGTCGCACACCGGCTGGTAAAATCTTTGGCGTAGGCGTCCAAGTCATAATTCAGCCTGCCTTCTCGTGCGGATGGACACACCACACCATGGTCACAATGCTGCATGTACGACAACAAACCTTCCAGCCATCCCGGGGTGACAATGATGTCATTGTTCAAAATACCGATGACCTGCCCTGTGGCAGCGCGAACTCCTTGGTTCCACGCTTTCGCGCAGCCAAGATTCGTGGCATTCACGATGACCGTGGCCTTCACGTCCTTCAGGAAACCCCTCGTCCCATCCGTTGAGCAATTATCGACCAAAATCAGCTCGTACGGGATTTTCGTGCATCGCTCGATAGACGCAACGCACTGCTTCGTATAATCAACTTGATTATAGAGCGGGATGACAAGACTGACTTCTACTGGCTTGTTCATGCGTGATCAACCGGATAATATTTCAATTTATGTCCGAGCAAGTCTCCATATCCCTCTGGGAGACGCTGCATCATCGCCTGCACTGTCGCTTCACTGATATCACGAACATGAAGCAACGCTTGACGCTGTCGATCACGAGCTGCGGATATAAGGGACTGGCACAGGCAAAGACGTGCAATTTCATGCCTGGTCCTTTCCCTCACAATGAAGGTCTGGACTCATCACAACGTCTGCTTGCATATAGCGAGCAACTGCTCGGCCCGTCGTTCGCATGTGTGAAATTTCAATAGGTGATCGTGCCCCGCACGAGCAATGGCTTCCCTCTCGGCATCGTGGGACGCATAATAATGAACTAACTCCTGCAAATCACTCAAATCTGGCCGGCAGAACAGGGCCTCCTTGCCATGCTCGAAATTGTTCGGAATCTCGATATCGGGCTGCTCAGAGAGAAGGAGCGTGCCGGATGCGACGATCTCCCAATACCGGAGCGTATCGAACCCGCCCCCGCGAATCGACAAGGCCATCTTGGATCGTCCGAGCAGCGCATAGTATTCGGACTTCGACAGTTTTGTTCCTCTCTGCGCGGCAGTGACAGGCGGATCTCCTGTAAGCTTGATCAAGACACGTGAAACCCCACTCAAGAGTTTCGACTGGCAATCGTCCGCCTCTGCATACACCCCACCCTGGAATCGGATCCCGGAAGCTTGACGTAATATTTCGACGGCTTGTCGGCGCTTTGGATGGGAAATCCTCCCAACATACGACACATCCACATCCCGTTGAATGGCCGGAACAGTGGGAATCGTCTCGAGCGCCACAGCAAGAGAAAGAGGATATGTCCGTTGAGAAAGCGTGGCATCAGCCCACCCAGTTCTCCACCGCCGGACGCGGGCGCCTACTCCAATGTCACGATGACAGGGATACTCACGTTTGAAATACAGGGCGCATTGATACCGATGAAACACCTCACGTCGAAGTGTCGCATCGTCCTCTCCGTCAATAAGAACTAGGGGAGGCATCGCCTGACACTTCGAAAGCGATTCCCAAGCCGTCATGGCCCCAGACCTCGGTGATGACAGAACGGCTAGGTCAAACTGCTTGTCCCGCAGTAACGCAGTGACCTCCTCCTCTTTACATCGGCGTCCAGGAACCTGTGGAACATAATGAACGCGCTGGAGGGAGTCGTGGTACACCGCCTTATACGGATAGTCAATGATCTGCTCAGACCCGAGAGCCCGATAGAGCCCCACGAAGAGCAGATCGGCGAGATAATCCGGCGCCGAATCGGTCAGGTAGAGAATCCGCATCGTTGGTCATTGTCGCAAACGAGACGCAACGCCGCAACTCAACTTAGTCCTTCACAACCCGAAGCGTGACGGACATATTATCGACAACATTCCAGAGATATCGTCGACATCGTTTCTGTAGGTATGCGGGGAACCATCGGAAAGGTTTTCGGACATCGTAGGTGATCTTCTCGATCTTAAAATTGGTACGTATCCCGTAATCGGCTGGGAACTCGAAATATTGAAACGTATCTTCCGTAATATAGCGAATATGCGTCGGATCACGAAAGGCCCCGCGAGATGTGTAATAGGGCACGACGATCTCTACTGCCCCGCCAGGGCGAGAAATGCGATACACCTCTTCCATCAGTCCTATCAGGTTGCGAATATGCTCAATGACATGCCGAAGCCACACCACATCAACCGAGTTAGTTCTCAGAGGTAAGACCTGTTCTACATCACATAACACATTCACTCCGACAACGGCCCTCACATCAATACCAATGGCGCCAGGCACCTTATTGGGTCCGCATCCAAGATCGACAACTAGAGGTTTCGCTACCATCACTCCACCTATCCCTGTCTTCTCACATTGATGATCTTTCTATCAGGATGCTGAAAAAGTCCGCCAGCGGCGTTCTCGTATCGCTCAGAGGCTCAACGCTGAGAAAACCTCCTCGGAGGTCGAACACGTGAGGGGCTTTTCCGTTTGCCAAGAACCATTGAGAAGGGCAAACAGCCCCACGAAGTGCGGTCCGTACCTCCTCGCATCTTCGCTCACTGCGGCCTTGCTGGACGGCCTTTTTGAGCATCCTGCTGCAGACTGCTATCCGGCATTCGCGCCAGGTGGAATGTCAGCCTTCAACAGCTAGGCTGTGGCGGCGTGGACCTCCAGCAGTGATCGCTGCTTCATGCAGTTGATCTCACCGGAATCCCTGGCTGGTCAAGGAGCGCGATGCGGTCCACGCCGCACATTCGGCCACAGGCAAATACCTCAAAACGCCACTGATCCACACTCTCGTTGCAGCTGTGCCGGACCCGGCTCTTGGCCATCGGCGGATCATACCATTTCGAAAAACATCATCGGATTGGCGGTGGAGGTATGAATAGCGAGCTCGAAGCCTGCTCCAAGTATGCGGCGCTCTTTCAGAAACGGAGTGACCTGTTCTGGAACTGCGGCGGAGGCGATAGTCCAGTACGCGATTCCCCTGTCCGCAAGCCAAT